>VGIZ01000031.1 GCA_016867675.1 Candidatus Aenigmatarchaeota archaeon
TCCTGTTGCATATCTCCTTGTCCGTCTCAAGCCCAAGTGCCTTGAGCAGCGTCACCAGCGAAAGGTTCCTGAGGTTCGCGAACGAGATGGTTATCTCGCCGTCCGCCTTCCTCTCAATCAGGTGCCGCTGGCGGAAGCCTGACCTCTCCGAGTTGAGCCTGACCATTATCTCGCCCTTGCTCTTCTCGTAAATCGGTTTGTTCGGCGCAATCTCCTCAATCAGCACGACGGCGCGCTCGGTGCCGTTGACGATGAAGTAGCCGCCGGGGTCGTAGGGGTCCTCTCCCTTCTCAATCAGCTCCTCGGCGCTGAGCCCGAAGGTTGAGCAGATGTTGGACTTTATCATCACAGGCATGTCGCCGATGTAGACTTTCTCCGGCTTGTCCTGTATGCCGTTGACGACGGGTGTGATGGTCACCCAGACAGGCGCAGCGTATGTGAGGTTCCTTATCCTCGCCTCGTTGGGGAAGACAGGGCTGCTGCGCTCCTTGCTGCGGACTGAGCCGTCGGCTTCCTTGATATGCGGGCTGCCGATCTCGACTGCGCCGAACCTCAGCTTGAACTCCCCTGCCTCGGGGTTGAGCTGGACAGAATCAATCTCCTCGACGATGTTCTGCATGCCGAACTTGATGAAATGGTTGTAGGACTCTATCTGGAATTTGACCCAGCCGTTCTCCTTCTCAAAGCTCTGCAGCACTTCAGCAAACGCCATCTTACCACTCATCCTACCCGCTGGTCCGACAGGATACAAAGCAGGATTTAGGCGGATTGGATTGGGGCAATCGCCCTCGTTCCGCCTATATGAGCATTACATTATTGGTTGCAGCGCCTATTTATCCCACTGGCGCATTAACCGGCAACTACGACGCGGTAATAGACCGACTCCCCGCCCGTCTCCGACTTCCTGAGTATCCTGAGCACGTCGCCCTTCTTGGCGCCTATCTCCTTGCACACAGGGTCGCTGTCGAGGATTTTGGGAAGCTTCTCCTTCTCCACGCCAAACATTTCCAGGACCTCTTTCCTCTCGTCCTGCGTCAGCACCTCGTGCTTCGGCACCAGCTGGTGCGTTGAAACCGTGAATTTTGATGTCATGCTTAACCATCCTTATGCAAAAACTTCCTCGCTGAGCTTGTCCCTGAACGCTTCGCTGTTGGTTCTCTTGTATGACCGAATGCCCCGTTGAAGTCTGTTCTCAAGCTCCTTTACGACCGGCTCATGCGCAGTATAAATATCAGTCCTCACTATCACCCTTGGCGTGGTGGGCCTGATTATTTCAGGCCTCACCGCCCTTAGGCCGTTCTCAAGCAGCTGTCCGCCGCTTTCTGCAACGTCAATTATCAATTCGGAGTCGCCGGAAGAAGGGTAGCCTTCGGTCTTGCCGTCGGTCTTTATGGTTTCAAACATCGCTTCGGGCACGCCAAACATTTCAACCAGCGCATATCTTGTTATCACGGGGAACTCCGAGGCGACCCTGACTTTGCCCCTGCGAATTTCAGCCACCCTTTCGATAAATCCCTTCACCTCTTCAGCGTCATAAACATCATCGTCTCTGGGGAATGCTGCAAGTATGGTTGCAGGCCTGCACCCCAAATCCATGACTTCAAGAACACCCAACCGCTGCATGTATTCCAAATTTTCATCAATCGGGACACCGAGCCTGTCCCTTATGAAGTCCTCGCCGCTGACGCCCAAGCCGCCGAAATTCTTCACGCTATCCGGTATGTTGTGCGGTCTCCTGCATACTAGCACCAGCCTGTCAACATGATTCTTCGGAAAACCATATTCTTTATGAAGTTCCTTGCTTTCAACGAATATCGGATGCTTTCCTGGTTTCGGATAGGGCAGCCGCGTGGCTTTCCATATATCGCGCAGACCGCCGTCGGCAAGATGGCCGTCCGGCAGGTAGATTTTCAGCGTCCCTTCTTGATTTATGTAATCCCTGCCCGTATTTTCTGCCATCCTAATCCCTCACTACCTCAACCTTCCTGATGTCTCTGGACCTCTCAAGCTCGCCCCTGAGCTTTTCCGTGCTGCCGTTCGCCTCGGACGTGTCGATTATGACGTCCCACTCGGCCAGCTTGCCCTTCTGTATGGTCCTGCTCTCGCTCATGATTATGTTCACGTTGTGGGCGGCCAGCGAGTCGGCTATGTGCGCCAGGCTGCCTGGCACGTCATTCATCAATATCCTGATTTCGGCTGTCTTCTCCCTGACCAGCGGCAGCATCCTGACCTGGCTCCTGTCGTGCTCAGGTATTATTATTATCTCTGTGCCGTCGTCGGCGCCCAGCATCTTGCGTATGTGTATGGGTATCAGAATCCTGCCCTTTGAATCAACCCGCGTTATGTTGGAATTGCGCATAACGGCACCCACGCCTGAGGGAGTAGTCCCACCGGACGTCCCACCTAAAATGGTTATTATAGTATAATACAAGGGTATTTAAAGGTCACTGCGGAAGGGCTTTGCTGAAATATCATGGCCGGTGAGGTCAATATTTAAATAGCTGTATATGTTATGGTTATTGCTCAGTGGTTATAAATGGAGTGAATTATGGGAATAGTCAGTCTGGCGCTGCCGTCAGGAAACCTGGAAGAAGAAACGTACGGACTGTTCGCAGAAGCGGGATTGGGTCTGCATAGGAAGTCCAAGAGGGATTACAACCCGTGGATGGATGACGACGAGGTAAAGGTGAAGATGTTCAGGTCGCAGGAGGTGCCTGCTGCGGTGGCTTCAGGGCGCGATTTGGGCATAACAGGCAGAGACAGGATAGAAGACTGGATGCTTGAGTTTGACATAGAAGACCTCTCAAGGACAGGTGTCGTGGAACTCAGGGATTTGAGATACGGAAGGGTCCAGACAGTGCTCGCAGTCCCTACTGCGATGACCGATGTTGGCTCCTTTGACGACCTGCTGAGGAGATTTCCGAGGGGGGTCAGGATAGCAACCGAATATCCGTTCAAGGTCAGGCAATATATCAAAAAAAGGACGGACAGCGAACCGAACATGTTTTTGCCCGGAAAGGAGGTGAAAACAGGCTCGCCGATCAGCATAATATATTCATGGGGCGCCACAGAAGCAAAGCCCCCTGAAGACGCCGAGGCCGTCGCAGAAAATATAGAGACAAGACACACGCTGTCGGACAACAACCTGAAGGAAATCGGCGTCATAATGGACTACTCCACTGCGAGGTTGATTGCAAACCGTGAATCGCTTTCGGACCCCGGAAAGCGCGCCAAGATGGAATACATTGAAAGGTCGCTTATGAGCGTGGTTACTGCAAGGGGTGTGTATCACATTTTCCTGAACATACCCACGGACAGGGTTGCGGATGCCCTGAAAATCTTGCCGGCTATGAAACAGCCTACCATTACGGAAGGCATGGGTGGATGGTCGCGCATTGATAGTATTGTGCCGAGAAGCGACTATAAAAGCATAGCAGAGAAGCTTCTGGAACTCGGCGCGCAGGACATCATACCGATGCCCATACCCAGAGTTACAAACAGACTCTATCCCGCAGGCAACGGAACATAAGCGCAAAGATGATTGGGCCCGGGGGGACAACCAGCACCAGCCGACATTCGTCGGCAGGACACAAATTCATGTCCGCTTGATGCATTTGAACCCCCGGCCACCCGGTGTCTTCTGTCACAGGGTCTTCCCCTCGGCATGCTTTTAATTGAACATTAAAAGCCGGATGCTCTACCAATCCAGCCTGAACCTTTCATATTTTTGGATGAGCCTTAGCCTTTTGAGGAAGGCGCAAGCCTCCTGTAAAAAGGCTCAGGTGACTGAGCTACGGGCCCACTGGATATTGTTAAGAATAAGGATACTTTTAAACGCCAACTGACGCCCAGGGCGGGACATTCAGCGAAGCTGATGCGTTCATGAGCTTCGCTCATGACGTGCCTGAGTTCTTTAGGAACTCAGCAGCATGCCTGCATCAGCAGCGCATTTGAACCCGCGTCAGAGCCGAACCGTGACAAGCCGCATCCGCGGCGGTCTTGACAGGGCTCTATGCTAGACCACTACATCAGGCGAGAGTTTCGCTCTCTCTACCTGGGCTTCACTGGGCAATATTTTGCGTAACTTCCGTTCGATTGTTAAATATGGAGCCACGTTGTTTATAAGCCATTTTTCAAAGTTTTTATTAATATACACCCAGAGATCGCTGTGGTTTTTGTATTCCGTTATATAACCCTTTGGCATACCACAACCGACCAAAAGCTTCTGTATTAGAAGCAGATTGTCAGATTTGCAATCAGTTATTTTCATAAGCTTCTCATAGCCCCTATCGAAGTATCTCTTCCTTATTTGAATGTGACCATCTCCATCTATGACACCTGCAAGATATGGGCCAAGGGGCTTAGATCTTATCCATTCTGCGAAATCATCACCAAACATTGGGCACGGAATTTTTTGGAGCAAAATAGCAATTCTGGAGAATGAAGCATCTCTTACAACAAACCGCATCCAAGATTTATCGTATCTTTTATCATAAGTTTTCCATCTTTCTATCCAGTGCTCTTTTCCAGTTAACTGGTCTAATATTCTTTTCCACTTGATAAGCATGGGAAGAGACTTCTCGCTGACAAGAAGGCGCAACTCTACAATCTTCCCACATTTCTTGTGCACATAACAGTCAGTATGCAGTACACCAAACCACCACAAGATTTCAGCCTCGTCTATATTCTTCATAAAATAACAAGTCGTCAAGTGTTTTTGTTGTTAACGGAGGGACCGTGCCGCTAGGGCCGCTAGAAAGAAGTAATTTAAGGTTTTGAAAGCAATTAGACAGCATGTCCGGCGTCGCGTGGCTCGGCGGGCTGTTCCTGTTCATAGCCATAGCGCTTTTCGCTGCCGCATGGCACCAGCAGAGCTACGGCATCGGCTTGTTCGGGCTTGCGTCCGTAATGATTTCTGCCGTGATTCTGCTTTACGCGGGCACGCACGGGGACTGAATTTGAAAATAAATCTTTCGCATCATCTATGCAGCGCTGCTCGCTATGCCTGTTCTCAACTTGGCTGACCTGAAGGCTGCTTCCATGCCGCTGCCGGGCTGTTCGCTCTCCCTTCTGTGGAATTCACAGAGCGGTCCCGGGATATAGTCGCTCAAAGAAGAATCCGGATAATGGAAATCCGGGTCTGCGAGCCTCAGGTCGTCCAGCGAAGGGGGCGCGCCTCTTGCCTCCGCATTTCTCAATCCGTCCAGGCACATGTAGCACATCGTCGGCATGTTATCACCAAATATGAGATGGCAGCTATCTGGGTTTCCCGCACGGGATGTGCAGTACAGCCCAGACCGTTGGGGAGCTTAACTTCCGTGTTCGGAAAGGGAACGGGTGTGCCTCCCCGCTTTGGCCGCCTGATAAGTAGATTGCGCGACGGATATTTAAGCCTTTTCCGTAAACGCTTTTGAAACAAGTGTGCAGAGAAAAGGGTTTGATGAGCCCGGGAGGATATTCGGCTCTGCCGGATGCTCATGAGCTTTCGCTCATGGCAACGAGAACCTTTGGTTCTCGCAACGCGCAAACATTGTTTGCGCTGGCATGCCCGAGAACCTTTATGGCTCTCGGTTGCATATGCCTGCTGTATGCAAGCATCGGCAGTGCAGTCGAACCCCCAGTCCCCCGGTCCGAAGCCGGGTGCTTTATCCATTAAGCTACGGGCCCATAAAGGTATTTGTTTTTGCTGGGCTAATAATATATATGGACAATGCAGTAAGCCCAAGAGAGGCTATCGCGGAACTTCTTGAGGGCGAGCACAGGGTTGATGCCCTTTTCTCAAGGCTGGGGATGAGATGCTACCACGCAACCATCATATTCGGTGACGAATTATATGCAGCCTCATTCAGCCATGATGTTTTGCCAGGCGTTTTCAGGATAGGTCTTGGGCGGGCGCCCATGGAAGATGATGATTACGCCGAGCTTATGGTGGCCGACCCGTCAAGGCCGATTTTTTACGCATCCGATAAATTGGACTTCAGAGACAGCTGCGCTGTCGCAAGGCTCGGGTCTCTTGGATTTAAGCCCATCTCTGCCGAAGACATGACGTGTTTGGACGTGTTGGTTATGCTAAAAACCAACCGCGATAACGTTACATCCTTGAAAATGTAATCAAACACTCCTCCATCCGTCCAATCTTCTCCACGCGGTTGCGCGTGCACTGCCTGACTCCGAGTATCTCTACGCCGTCCAGCGAGAAACCCTCCTTCTCAGCCAGCTGGGGAAGAAGAACGTCAACGTGCACGACCCCACCGGCTTGTCTGCCTGCAGCTGCAGGCCAGTCAGGTATGCATCCGTCGCCGACGACAATGCACAACTTCGCGCCAGGCTTGCACACGCGCCTCAGGTTCCTGAACACCAGCTTCATGTCTGCGAAGTAGGCGTTCGCGACAGGAGGGAGTCCTGGAAATATGGCTTCAGGCTCCCTGCCGGCATACATGCCGATGAAAGCCCTCATGCCCCTCCTTTCCAGCGGCTGCCCGAAGAACAGGAAGTCCTCGACGGAATAGACCTTGGTGTATTCAATCTTGTTCAGGTACGGCGGCGACGTTATCACGAGGTCAATGAACCGCGCGTCAAGCTTCAAGTTCCGCGCATCGCCCTCCTCTATGAACGTCTGGCACGTATGCCTGATGAAATTCCCTTGCGTTTTTTGAACATCCGAAAGCATCTTCCAGAGCGTCCTGACATAGAACTTCCTGAACACAGGCACGGGCTTCTTCCTGACCTTGAGCACAGCGCCGTCCTTGTACATCCACGAGCAGCGCGTGGCGCTGGTGACAAGGCCCAGCTTGAGAAAATCCAGAACCTTGCATTTGCCTTCGAAATTCTGGAGTTCCTGGCGGAAAAACAACACATCCTCCAGCGTGTGGGGGTTGAAGTACTGCCTGACATTGGCTGGTAATGATTTT
>VGIZ01000032.1 GCA_016867675.1 Candidatus Aenigmatarchaeota archaeon
CAATCACCTTTCAGCCCTCTGCTTTTCCTGAACAATGAAACCCATCTCGGATAGTTTTCAAGCAGCTCCTTTTTCTTTTCCATGAATATTTCCGTGTAGCTGCCGTCGAGCATCATCTTCCTTCCGCTCTGCCAGAACCTCTGCTCATGCGCAAACCCGTGGCACGTGTCAGCCCTGTATACTTCATGGCAGGTTCCATCATCAAGCACCAGCACCAGATTTATGACGAAATGAACGACCTCGCCCCTGTCGGTGTCGAGCAGGAAATATACCCTTGCCCCATGTTTCGGATACATGTGGGCGAATTCAGTCCTTCTGACCATCCAACCGCCGGCGCCATAGTTAACATATTAGGTTAACTATTTATAAGCGTTTGCCGCCAAACGCCAAAGAACACTTCAGCCAAGCCTGCTTATAGGGCTATGGGAGGCAGCGTGCCGCTAATGCCGGTAAGCGTTAGCAGCAGTCGCCTCTGTGGGGCGACTTGCCGCTAGGGCCGGTATGTAGAAGCTATAATAGCGTCCTTGTGCAATCTTCCATAATGATAAAGGCCGTCATATTCGACCACGGCGGCGTGCTCTCCGTTTCAGGCAGCCTGAAGGAATTCGGCAACGTGTACGCGCCGAAGTTCGGCGTCAAGCCTGACGTCTTCAACACAATGATGCTTGAGATATGGATGGAGGCGCGCGTCGGCAGGAAAGACTCAAAGCTGTTCTGGACAGAGCTTGCCAGGCTTCTCGGCATAACGCCGCAGCGGCTCAAGAGGGACTTCATCAGGCACTCGGGCTTCAGGCGCGACGTCTTTGAGATTGCCAGGGACCTGAAGAAGGCGGGCTACAAACTCGGCATTCTCTCCAACCAGATTGAGGACTGGTTTGAGACTGAGAGGGAGAAGCGGCGCCTGGACAGGGTCTTTGACGCGATTGTTACATCCTACGGCAGCGGGATGGTTAAGCCCGACGCCGCCATATACAGGGAAGCCGTCCGCAGGCTGGGCGTCAAGCCCGGAGAATGCATTTTCGTCGACGACGCGGAGAAGAACATGCCGCCCGCGAGAAAGATGGGGATGAAGACCATACTTTTCAAGAACGCACAGCAACTCAAGAAAGAACTGAAGGCGCTCGGCGCCAAGCTCTGAGTCAGATTGCATTAGTTCTGAGGCTCCAGCGAGACGTATTTCAGCTCAATCGGGTTGTTGCTCCAGTTCTTCGCGCGCATGGCAGGCCTCAGAAGGATGAGCCGCTTCTTCGGGCCGGGCAGCGAGCCCTCAATGATGACGTAGTCGCCGCTGACGCGGCCGTAACTTACCCAGTCCCCGCGTGGGTTCAGCCCGCCGCCCGCGACCCTGAGAATCTTCTTGTTGTACTCCGTCCTGTTGTGGAAGCCCATCTGCCCTGCCTCTGGCACCTTGCCGCCCGGTATGACCTTCGGCGGGTTCTGCGGACCCAGAGTGCCGACATGCCTCCTCTTGTGCTTGCTCTTCCTGCTCCTGACTCGGATGCCGAACCTTTTGACAGGTCCTGTGTAGCCCATGCCTGTCGTGACAGCTCGCGCGTCAACCATCTCGCCCTGCTTCAGGACATTAGAAGCCTTCAGCTCAGAGCCGAGCTTTGACTTCGCGTAGTCAAATGCAGCCTTCGGGCTGCCGCCGACGCCGACCTCAAACACCTCAGGCTTCTTCTTGCCTATCCCCGAGAACCTCGGATTGGTATTCACAAGCAGCCTGACTTCTGATTTCTCGTCGAGCTTCTTTTCAAGGTTTTCAACAGCCCTTTTTGTGTCATGTTTTTCCGGCAGGCTTGTCTTCCTTCCCAAATCCTTGGACAGCTTCTCGGCCCATGCAGCGCCGACGCACTTCGCGCCGTATGCCGTCTTCTCGTAGAGCCTGATGCCGCAGACCGACAGCGGCGGGCAGTCAAGGATGGTCGCTGCCTTCACAACCTCCTGCCCCTCGGTGTGCGAGCCCTTCCTCGCGTCAACATAGCTGATGCTGGTCATGCCGGCTTTGTAGCCCGCGAACACAAGCGGCACAGCTTCCTTCACCGACGGCAAAACATTCATGCGCGGGTAAATCCTTCGCGCGCGCTTCCTGTGCCAGTATGCCGTGCTTCCTTCCCTGGGCTTGTGGTGCTTGGCCATGTTATCTCCTCACTCCCATATCCGCAAGGTACCCCCTGTCTGCAACATCCATGCATTCTTTGGCTTCCTCGAACACAGTCGCAAGAAATTCATGTTCATAGTCGGGCAATGGCCTGGCGTCTGGCCATGGATTAATCCAACCCTTCTTTTTTACGACAAAATGAGGCGTGGACTCCTCGGTGTAACCTGTCAAGCACAGGGTGAATGAAGCGGCGCTGTCTTTTGCGCGTCCGCTGTCAGCCGTTTTGTACCATCCCATGTCAGCAAGTACACGAAGCAGATGCCCACAATACAATGGATCTTCCTTTGCCAGAATCGCATTCATGGCTGCCAGTTCTGCTCGCGGGTCTGTCACATCCATGTTAAATCCTCCTTCCCCTTCTGCCGCCCTTTTTCCTGCAGCCGTCGTGGGGGACGGGCGTGACGTCCTCGATTGTGCCGACGCGAAGCCCCGCCCTGACCAGCGAGCGTATTGCCGACTGCGCGCCCTGCCCGGGAATCCTCTTGCCGATGCCGCCTGTCGCGCGCACGCGCAGATGCACTCCCATGAGGCCTTTCGCAATCGCGTCCGACGCAGCCTTCTGCGCAGCCTTCATCGCAGGGTAGGGCATGCCCTTGTCCTTGTCCCTCTTGGTAATCATCCCGCCTGACACGCGCGAAAGAGTTTCGGAGCCCGTGATGTCGGTGATGTGGATTATGGTGTTGTTGCTTGAGCTGTAGATGTGAGCGATGCCCCACTTGCCGCCAAGGGTTGACTGGAAGCGCGGCTCGCGGTACTCCCTGCGCGGGCGGAACTCCCTGCGCTCAGGGTGCTCTGCCTGCGGCTTCGCAAGCTGCTCGGTTTTTGGAGCTCCCTGCACCGCGGGCTTTTCCGCAGGCGCGTCTGCTTTCTTTTTCCTTGTTTTTTTCTCAGCAGGCGCGTCCTGCTTTGCTTCGGCTTGGATTTCATCCGCCATAACAATCACGCGACCTCTTCCGCCTCGGCCGCCTCTTCGTCCTCAGCAGCGGCCTCTATCACTTCAGCCGTAGTAGGCGTTTCTGTCTTTTCCGGGACGTCGCTGTCAGCCTTCTTGTGCGCATGGCGCCTGCCCTTGGGCCCTTCTGCCTTCCTGAGCGGTTCATGCCTTTCGGCATGGCCTGCCGCGCCTGCGGCGCGAGCATCGCCCCTGAACCAGCTGACCTGCGCCTCCTCCTCGGCCGTTACAAGGTAGGAGGGATACTTTGTCCTGACGCCGTTGATGGCGACTCGGCCGTGCGCGATGAGCTGCCTCGCGTGCTTCACGCTTGCCGCCATGCCCTTCCTGAAGACAATGGTCTGGAGCCTCCTGTCCAGGACGCTCTTCACGTTCAGCGCCAGCACGTCGTCAAGCCCTGTGCCGTGCTTGAGCATGCCAAGCTTGATGAGCTTGTCTATGAGAAGTTTCTTTTCCGCCTCGTTGGCGACGGCAATCAACTGGCGCGCCCTTGTCCTGAAGCCGCGCAGCCGCTCTCGCGCGATGAATATCTCCTTGGTCGTCCTGAGCCCGTATTCTGACTTGAGCGCGTTGAGCTCCGACATCTGCTCAATGCTCCACGGCTTCTTCGGCCGCGTGAACTTCTTTCGCAGGTTTCGCATATCTTTCGCCTCATTTCCTAAGTTGCTCTTGGTTTGAGTGCACTGCCGATAGATGGTTGTTTGATGTCATGTCAGCTTCCTGCTGCTTCATCTTTGGCACTACTCATTAACCAAATCACTTCTTCTCCTCTTTCTTCTCGCCCGCCTTGGCGGGCTGCTCCTTCTTCCTCTGCACGCCGACCGTGGTGCCCTTGCCGCGGAACGAGGAGCGGGTTCGCTGGCCGCGCACAGGAAGACCTGCCGCGTGCCTCACGCCCTTGTACGTCTTCCACTTCTTCATCTCATTGATGTCCATGGTGCGCGCGAAGTCAAGGTTGGAAACTATGAGATGCCTGTTCTCGCCTGTTTGCGGGTCGCTGCGCCTGTTCATAACCCACGCGGGTATGCCGTAGCTGCCGGGGTTCGCCATTATGTCCTCCAGCTTCTTTATCTCGGCCTCGGACAGCTCCTTGACCGGCTTGTCGCCGAATCCGCATGCATTGGCGACCGCGTTGGCGAACATAGGGCCGACGCCCTTGACCTCCATGATGGCGCGCCTGACCTTCCTGTCAGCGTCAAGGTTGGTGTCAGCCACCCTGATTATGACCTTTGCCCTTGGCCCCTCGGCCGGCTTATGGGCGGGTTTCTTTTCCTTCTCTTTCTCGGCTGGCTTGGCTCCGCCAGCCCTTTCCATCTCCTTCTTCTGGATCTTTTTTTCCAGCCTTCTCAGCTCGGCGTCCGAACCCATACGTTTCGCCTTATCCTTCTTGACGGACTCCTTTGGTCATCTTGAACCAGCGGAGGCATCAACCCGTGTCAATGAAAGCCAAAGCACAACTGCAGAAATAACCATCCTGCAGTCATACCCCCGCGCGCAAGGCGCAAGGATCATTTGACCATCAACCTTTCTCTTGTGAGAGAAGTTTATAGAGTATATGCCTGTCAAGTATATAAGCGTTGAAATGCGCTGGTGGGAACCGGCTTCTCCCTCCTTATAAGATTTTGCACCAAAGTTATTGTCACTATAACCTTTCATGCTTACCCAAGACATTTGAAAAACTCATTGCCGATGCGTATCGGTGATGACATTGGCTTTGAGAAGCGCGCACACTTTTTCTCAGGCGTTGGAACAGAAGGAGGTGATGCCAGGCAAGCATTCGCTGCAGATGTGGCTTTGCCCATCAGGGAACGGCCCGGGTGGGCGAACAGAGAGACAGAGAGGGGTTAGGAGAGGTGTAATGATGAGCAAGCAAGTTAGACGTAGAAGTAAGGGACCGAAACCGCTCGGAGCCGATGCTGTGAGACTCCTGAAGAGGCTCGGCCTTCCCAGGAACGAGCAGGCGGCTAGGCAGCAGGTCGATGACCTGAAGCAGGCGACAGCAGCCCTGTCGCTCCTCAGGGAACAGCTCAGAATTGTAGAGAGTGAACGGCAACACGCCATCGCCAAGAAGAATGAGACCGCAAGGCAGCTCGCAGAGACGCAACAGACGCTTGAAGTTGTGCGGGCCGACCTCGGACGGACCATGAAACACCGCGATGAACTCTCGAGCACCAGCGCGGACAGGCAGCGGCAACTTGAAGTTGCCAATGCGCGGATAGAGGCACTCGGTGGGCAACTTGGCACCGCCGTGGGGGAGAAAGAGCGCCTCGTTCGCGAACTCACAGTCGCGCAGGACAATCTCCGCGCCGGGGATCGGGCCCGCGCCGCTGTCCTGAATGTGCTGAGGGGCGCGGGCGCTGACGTTGACGACCCCGACATCAGCCCCGCGGATCTGGTGGCGGGGGTGCTCAAGGAACGCGACGAGGCGCTGGCAGCGAAGCAGCGGGAACTCGACGCAGCCGCGCAGGAGCGCGACGCCCAGAAGGCAAGGGCCGACGGCCTTCAGATGCAACTCATAGGCGCGAAGGACCGCATCGATATCCTTCTGAAGCACATCAAGGACCTCGTCAGTCTCCTCAGGACCCTCGAGAAGCAGCGCGAAATCCTCGTCGAGGGCTCGGACGAGGAAAAGGCCGCGCTCATCGAGACGCTCACGTCCGTGGCCACACTCGACCTCCCGGGGTGGGTGCACGACGAATGTCCGGAGGAGGAAGAGGAGACGGAAGTCGAGCCGGCCCCCAAAGCAGCCGAAACCGCGCCCGCCGAGCCTGCTGCGCAGACCGAGTCGCAGAAGGCCAAACCCACCACTAGGGTCAAGTGCCCTGACTGCAACAAGGCGTTTGACGCTGTTCTGGGCGAAAATGAGTCTGTCTGCCCGCACTGCGCCTCGCTGATTGTGTGGCCCAAGCCAGTGTCCGCTGAGCCGGACCCGCCGTCCGGCGACCCTGCCGCCGACGTCAGGCGGTAGTAGAGCATTGAGGGGTATGATGGGGGACGAAGTCTGTCCCCCTCATTTTGCTATGTCAATTTAGGGGGATATAATTGATTGCGGCGCTGCAGAAATGACGGCGCTTTTCATGCTTGGGAGCAAAAATCCAGGCTTTTTGCGCACATGCATCCGCGCAAAGATAATTGGGTTTGGGCCAATGGAGCAGGAATGACGCATGATTTTTGCAGCGTCATTGATAGCCGCACCCCCTTCATAACAATGGTGAGAAACCTTCACACTTGGTGTGGTTTCTCGCCAGTTGCGTAAAACTGCGTGTGATGCCAAATGCCAGTTTTACACAACAATATAAATACTCGCCAGCCAATTGATGATAAGATTTGCTATGAAGCTCCATGTTCTCGGAACCGACGGGACGCAGAAAGGCGAGATTAGCGCAGCCCGCGCTTTCTCGGAGAAGGTCAGGCCTGACCTGATACAGCGCGCCTTCCTCGCAGAGATGTCGGAGAGCAGGCAGCCCTACGGAACGGACCCTGAGGCAGGCTTCCGCACGTCGGCCCACTACCATGGGCTGAGGCACTACAAGTATTCCATGATGAACCGCGAGATGGCGAGGATGCCTCGCATCCACGGCCGCGTGGGCTACATGAGCATGACTGCGAGGCGCGTGCCGCAGGCAGTGAAGGGCCGCGAGGCCCACCCGCCGAAGGTGGAGAAGGTCTGGTGTGAGAAAATAAACAGGAAGGAGTGGAACAAGGCCCTCAGGTCTGCGATAGCTGCGACGGCA
>VGIZ01000033.1 GCA_016867675.1 Candidatus Aenigmatarchaeota archaeon
CTCGGCTGCCTTTCCGCCCTCATCTCTTGAGAACTTGTCCTTGAGCCCTGTTATCTTGCCCTTCAGCTTCTTCTCGTTCGCCTCAAGCGTCCTGACCATGGCTTCCATGCCCTCCCTCTTCTCGGAGAGCTCCTTCTTGACAGCCGCCTTCGGCGCCTTTATGATGACCGTGCCCGCTATCTTGTAGACGTCCGCCTCGGCGCTCTTCTCCAGCTCGTCGATGGCCTTCTTCAGCTCAATCAGCTGCAGGTTCAGCGCCTCCTTCTGCATCAGCACGCTCTGCATCTGCTGCTGGTATGCCTGCGCCTGCAGGAACAGGTTCTTGTCTTGTTCTGTTGGCATATTCGTCACCAATCGAAGCGCATTCCGCTAATCCGGTTTCCGTGCATGCCTTTTTCCTTATATTGCCAGCATTGTTGCTACTGCCAGCGTTGTTGCTGCTGCCAGCGTTATTAGCGTTAGCCATGTTCCAAGCACAAGCCACCCTATTCTGTGGTATGTTTCGTGCGTTATCTCTTCCTTCTTCCTTGCGTATTCTGTTATGGCTGCCGGTATTAGCGTCGCCCATACCCCTAGCGTTAGCAGCGTTGCTATGCAAGCTGCCCCTAGTGCTGTTCCTGTATGTTTCCATTTTGTCATATGTACACGCTAATCCGGTTTCCGTACATTATGATGGCCTTTTATTTTCTCCATGAGTTCTTTTGGTGAAAACTGCGTTATCAGTCCGATTATCGCTCCTAGCCACACAACTCCTAGTGGCGTCATTGTACGCAGTTGTTGTTCGTAGCTCATTGTTGTTGCTGCAATTACAAATATTATCGGTATTACCGCTATTACGGTTATATCTGCAACGAGGAATGCATCTTCTTTGTTCATCATCTCCCTCATATATACATCGGCCCCTTTGCCCTGTGCCTTATTTTGCGGTCTGCTGCGTCCATGTCGCAGGCTAGACCGCCTCAACCCTCTTGCCTGTTGTTGGGCACGACTTCTCGATTATCCTGAACCCGCAGTAGGGGCAGATTATCTTCTTGGCTGTCTTCAGCTCAATCTTCACTTCCTTCCCGCAGTTCAGGCATTTGTACATTTCACCATCCCCTTGATACCGAACTCGCTTGGCAATCTTCTTGTATGCGAGGGTTTTAACTTTCGCCTTGCTCTTGTCAACGGAGCCGATTGTTGATATTGGTTAATGGCGACATTTAAATTATCATCAACTTCGTCTGAATTTCATATTTTATTGTCAAGCGGGTTTGTATGCACTGCAACACGCAGTTGGTTTTGCAGGCATATAAGCATCCATGCTTCAGGACGGCTTATACGCTTTTCCCGCCACCTTCAAGCCGCACTTGCGGCAGCTCCAGATGCCTGCGGACTCCCTCCTGAGCGAGGGCTTCATGCATCGCGGGCATTTGTGCCTCTGCTTCTGGACGACATGGACGGCAATCCACCTGTCCTTTATCCGCTTGCCGTAGCGGACGCCGTACTTCCCGGATGCGCCGACTTTCCTCGTCCTTGGCATATGAACCAACATCGCTCCTTTCGCCTTGCTTTCATCAGCGGACTGTCTGTGAGCTACGCTCACGACATGCCCGAGTTCTATGAAGTCGGTAGCATCGCTGTATCCCTTTGCTGAATGCGAGGGTTTAAGCTATATCAATTTCCTGATTTCCCTGCCCTTCTCCACCGAAAGCCTGAAGCACTCCCTTATCTCGTCGAGGCTGAGCGGCTCGGTGCCGCCCTTCTGCAGCGCGGCAATCTGGCCGTCCCCGGTCGTTGAGACCGTCAGCCTCGCTGTCGCAGCCTCCTCCTCATTGTAGGTCGGGTCCAGCACAAGCCTGCCGCCTATCTTGTAGATGGTGACGGCCACAGGGATGTCCAGCAGGGGAAGCGGGCCTGTCCTTTTCTCAATGTCAACCTTCTCCGTCTTCTCGTCGTAGTGGAGCATCTTCGCGTTCCGGAGCGCCACTATGGCTGCCAGCGACGAGGCGTCAATGAGGTTGCCGTCGTGGTTCATGACCTGCGTGTCCACATTGACCATCCAGACCTTCTCCCTTTCCTTTATGCAGAGCTTCCTGATGTCAATGGCGTGCGACTCGCGGATGCCGCGGTCCACCACCCTTGCCAGCTCTATGGCCTTCTCGCCCGGCGGGCCCGGCTCAAAATCAGGGTGCGCCATGGGCGACAGCTCGGCATTGGAGACCAGCACGCCCTCGTCGGGCTTGTCGGAGTACGGCTCGCCCACGCCGAGCTTTACGCCGACAATCACGTCGGTCTTTCCAATCCAGACGCGCGCGCTGCCTTCCGCGTTCGCAATGGGGTTTGCCTCAATCCTTGTCTGCCTGAACTCGTCCAGCTTCCTGCCGTCCTCGCGCTGTCCCTTGTTTGCCAGCGCTGTTATGTACTGGTTCCGTATTAACATGGCATATCACCAATTCATCTCAATTCGTGTTCACGACGGACGAAGTCCGTCTGCTTCAACAATATCATCAACCTTTTTGAACCCAGCGCTCCCTGAGCGCTGCCTTCTGCTTCTCGTACATCTGCTTGCACCCTTCTATCGCTGTCCTGATGACCTTCTCCACGTCCTCGGGCGGCAGCTTCCCGTCCATCTGCAGCAGCGATATCTTGTCCTGCCCCGGCACGTATGCGACAGGCACGTCGCAGTCCGTCTCCTCCTCTTCCTTGCCCGCGAGGTCAAGCACGTATTCGTCGCCTATCTTGCCCGCGGCGGCTGAAGCGACAAGGTCCTTCATGGATATGCCTGCGTCCGCAAGCGCGACGCTGGCGGCATTTATGCCCGCTGTTCTTGTGCCTGCGTTGGCCTGGATTATGTTTATGTAAACATCCACCACAGCCTTGGGATACTCCTCAAGGCACACCACGCCCTCCAGCGCCTCCCTTGTGACCTTGCATATCTCATGGCTTCTCCTTGACGGGCCTGGCCTGACACGCTCGTTCGTTGAGAAAGGCACCATCATGTAGACCGTGTTCAGCAGCGCCTTCTCGTATTTCTGCTTGAATCTCGGGTGGAGATACCTCGGCCCGTAGACCGCAGCAACGGCTATGGTCTTGCCCATGGCCACCATGGCAGAGCCATTTGCATTAGGAATTACTCCTACCTTTATCGTCACAGGTCTCAGCTCGTCGGCCTTTCGTCCGTCCGCTCTTTTCATAATATTCACCTTATTATTCGCCTGCCACTTCTGGCTCAGGACCTGTCGGGCTTGGCTTTTCCGCCGCCGTGCTGTTCGTGACCATGGTCTGGGTCTGCAGCGGCTTCACCCTGCTGTCAAGCATTGCAGCTATCTTGTCGGTCAGCCCGTCCTGCTGGGGCTGGCGCTCTATCTCGCCTATGGCTTCAAGCGCGATGTCCTGGTTCTCGCCGTCCATCCAGATTATGCCGTTCTGCCCCACGCAGATGTTGCACCGCGTCTTGTCCTTTATCATCCTTATCATGGAGCCCTCGCGGCCGATGAGCCGCGGCACCTTTGCAGCATTTATGTCCAGCACGCGCCCTCCGCGCAGCTTCCTGCATCTCACGTCGTCCATGGAGAGGTGGATGGAGTCAGGCCCGTTGAGGTTGGAAATCTTGGAGTAAATCAGGTCGCCTATGTTGTAGACGCTGCTCAGCTGCGTCCTTGTCGTGTCTATGAACTCGCGGATGCCTGAGAGCGGCAGGTAGGCGCTGTGCGCTATGCCTATGTCCACAACCCAGCCGTTGCTCTGTATGTCAATGACCTCGCCCAGAATCATGTCGCCGACCTTCGGGGCGTATGTGCCGTTGAGCGGAATGATGGAAATCACCCTGCCTGCAACGGAAACAACGCCTATCTTCTTGGACCTTATCGCGTTGCCGTCCCTGAAGCAGTTCCTGCCTGGGATGTAGTCCATGGACTCCACTATCTTCTCGCCCGGCACGACAAAATCCTTCTCGTTCTTAAGCAGTTCTGGCATACCTTTCGCCTTCTTTTCGCCTTGCTCTTGATGACGGACTCGCTTTGTTATCTTGGTTATGCTCCGAGTTGTCTTCAACTCGGGCATGCCTGAGTCCCACAGGACTCAGTGCAATGCGAGGGTTTAACTCCTGCATACGGATTTGCTTTCTTATCTTGGTTAACGCAAAGTTTTAACCTCTTATTTTTCCCTGTTGCCTTATCGGGGCCAACACGGATTAAGTTATCATGACCTTTTCTTTCTTGCTCCTATTGTTGAATGCGCTATATTTAAGCGCATGTTCACGCTCTATTCGCCTATTCTCCCTTCAATATGAGTTCCGACCAGCGAAGCTGGCGGTCTCTTTACACGTTCTTTGCGCCCACGACCCTGGTCTCAACATTGCCTGATGTCAGGTCGTTGAACTTCGTGTAGAGATCGCCCTGCATGCCCGCAGGTATCTCTATCAGCGCGAACCAGTAGGCTGAGCCCCATTCCTCCTTCTTCACAGTCGCCAGCTTCCTCATCACGGAGCTTATCTTGCCTGCGTGCGCGACAGGCACCCTGACCGCGACCTCCAGCTGCTCCAGTGAGATGGGGATTATCTTCTGTATCGCCTCAAGCACAGCCTTCATCTGCTCGCCCGCGGGCCTGAACGGGTCTATGTGGACGCGCGCCTGCTCCATAGCGTTCTCTATCCTCAGCGGCGGGTGCGGCGCCTGCGTCTGCGGGTTCACGCCCTGCCGCGCAATCATGTCAATTATCTGCTTCCGCTTTTCGTCCGTCAGCTTCCTGCGCTGCTCTGTCGTCAGCTGCAGCTCGCCTTCCTTGAGGATTTTCGCCGCCGCCTGGAAGATGTCGCTTGTGCCGAGGTCGCGCTCCAGCTCGCTGTTGGAAGCGCGCTCGCCCTTCTTGGAATCCTTGAATATCTGGTTCACCGCGAGTATGTTCTCCATGGAGACGGGGCTGCCCTTCCTGAACTCCAGCGCCCTGTCAGGGTCCACGAGTATTTCAAACGTGTCGTGCCCCTTCGTTATGCGCGCTATCACGGCCTTGTCAACCGAAACCATGCCATTCACCCTTTGCCTAACGCAACGCATCTGAGCCGTGCCATCGCCGCTGGTTGTATTTGCTTTTTTGGCTGCTTTGGCTGCATGCCTGCGTTCAGCCGTTCGTTCATTCCTGCTTCAACCAGAAAGGAGAATTAAGCCTTGATGTCCCTGCCGCTGACGACCCTGGTGCTGCCCTTCTTGACGACGACAATCTCTATGCTGTCGCCCTCAGCGTCCTTCTCGGCAGCCTTGAGCGCGCTGACGAGCAGCTTGCACGCATCCGCCTCGCTCGCGCTTTCCTTGTAGCCTGACGTCAGGACCTTCTTTGCCTTGTCCGCGCCCCTGCCTATTGCCTGTGCATGCCATTCTATCATGGTGCCCGAGGGCTCGGTCTCGTACAGCTTCGGCCCTGTGTCGTCAACGCCGCCTATCAGAAGCCCGACGCCGTATGGCCTGACGCCCGCGAACTGCGTGACCCAGTGCTTCCTGTCGCAGATGTGCTTGGTCAGCGTGCTCACTGAGATGGGCTCGTTGTAGGTCACCCTGTTCACCTGCGCCTTCACGCGCGCCATCTCGGCAAGGCTCCTTGCGTCGGCCAGAGAGCCTGCGCTCACCATGGCTATGTGGTCGTCTATCTCAAAGACCTTCCTTGACGAGTCCGACACCATCAGCGGCGCCGAGGGCTTCACTGCGCCCAGAATCACCGAGTCGGGCGTGACCAGCCCCACAGAGGTGCTCCCGTTCTTCACCATCTGTCTGGCGTATTCCACCTGCAGCAGCCTCCCGTCTGGCGAGAACACCACGATTGTCCTGTCATAAGCCATGTAGCTCGGCGGCTGCGGCCCTGCCATATCCATTCACCTCAGACATCAGACATTAGTCCTTTTTCTCCCCTTTTTGGATAGGTTATTATTGAAGGGCTGTTATTTAAATGCGCCCGCAGAAGCCGCCCGCATCACCCATGGCAGCAGACCGTCAGCCTGCATCCTGAACCCGCGCGAGCATGCGGCATCGCTGAATTTCCCCGCGCCGCTGCCGACCAGCCCCGCGCCATGAATCAGGACGGGTGTATTGGCGGGATTGCTGCCTCTCCTGTCCCATATTATTATTGTAACAAGGCCGCTGGAGTTTTTTATTTTGCTAAAGAGCTTGCAGTCAATGTCTGCATTCAGCTCCATCAGCTCAAAACCCTCGGGCAACGGCTTCGCCGCCCCGACCCTCTTCACAAAGAGCGCCCTGCCGCGCTTCTTCGCCGTCCTGTAGATGAGCTTGTTGAGGGCAGAGGCTGTCTTCTTCCCCTGCTTTGCCGAGGCGCAGACCTGCGCGAGCGGCGCGCCTGGCGCGCATGGGTTCGGCATTATCCTAGCCGAGAGTCCTTCGCCGTCAAGCGCGAGCAGGATGTCCCTCCCTTTCGCTTCTGCCTGAAACTTGACGCCATCAATCTCCATATTGCATATGGCTTCGGCAAGCTCCTGCATGTCGCTTTTGTCAGTGAGAATGGCGCTGATATTGCCATCGCCGTCCAGGGCTGCTGCGCCGCAGGTAAGTTTTATGACGCCTTCCTCAGCCGGCTCGTCCTGCAGGAGGCTTTCCAGCCCCTTCCAGCCCTCAATCATGCCGAGCCTGCTGCTGGCTGCGAGGCTGTGGATG
>VGIZ01000034.1 GCA_016867675.1 Candidatus Aenigmatarchaeota archaeon
CTTCCCTCATTGAACGGCGCGAACTTGCCGCTTGTATATGCCTTCACCAGTGTTTCCGTTGTCATGGATATCAGCTACCGTGCTATTGGCCGGAAGGTTTTTGAGGCTTTCGGTATGATTGCTACTGAAATATAGCGACAATACCAAAAAATCAGATTTCAATGCTAACATCCTTTCCGTGCTCAAGCTTCTGGCAGCCGTGCGCCAGCCTGAGGTCAGCCTCGATGGTCTTGAACTTGTCAGGAATGGTGAGCGACCCGAGCCCGTCCTTCAGCGACCTGCCCGCATCCTTCTTTGTTTTCCAGACGAGGCTGTTCAGCTCCATCAGCTCCTGCGCTGTGAAGGCAGGCTTCTTTGCCTTCGGCGGCTCAGGCCAGCTTTCGGAGTGGATGTCCCTGCCCCGCAGCTGCCTGTATATGATTTCTGTGATGAACGGGAGGACAGGGGAGAGCAGCCTGAGCAGCAGGTCAAGGCATTCATGCAGCGCGTAGCACGCGCTCGCCTGCTGCTCCGCGCTGAACTTTCCTTCCTGGTTGTATGCGCGGTTCTTCGCGAGCTCTATGTAGTGAGAGGCAAAAGTCTCCCAGAGGAAGTTCTTCAGGCTTGTGGTCGGGTTGTGGAAGTCGTAGGCCTCGTATTCCTCGCGCGCCTGTTTGACAAGCCCGCTGACCTCGTGCAGTATCCACTCGTCAAGCGGTTCAAGTTTTTTGGGCTTTGCCTTTTTTCTGGCGTCGGGAAACATTGAGATGAACCTCGCGACGTTCCAGAGCTTGGTCAGCGTCTTCTCCATGCCCTGTATGCGCTCAAACGAGCACTTGAAGTCCTTGCGCTCTAGGTTGCCCTCGGCAGCCGCCCAGAGGCGGAAGGGCTCTGCGCCGAATTTGTCGAGGACATCCTTCGGGTCTGCCATGTTGCCCCTGCTCTTGCTCATCTTCTTGCCGCCTTCATCGACGATGTGGTAGTTTATCCAGACGTCGCGGAAGATGAGCCTTTTCGTCAGGAGATAGTCCTTGAGGACCGTGTAGTAAAGCCATGTCCTGATTATCTCCTTGCCCTGCGGCCGCAGCGTGCACGGGGAATGCTTTGCGAAGAAGTCGGGGTGCCTTTCATAGCCGAGTATCCAGAGCGGGGTTATGCTGCTGTCAAACCATGTGTCAAACACGCGCGTCTCGCCGCGGAAATCTGCTGAATTGCACTTGGGGCATTTGCCATTTTTGAGCGCTTCCTTTGGCGGCTTCTCCCTCCAGGGCTGGTAGTATCTTCCTTTCGGAGGAACGATGACCTCGCCGCATTTCCCGCAGTACCAGAGCGGAATCTCGGTTGCGTAGAAGCGGCGGCGCGAGATTGGCCAGTCAATGGTCAGCGAGTTTATCCAGTCAACGAATATCTGCCTGCTGGCGGGCGCGAAGAAGTTCAGCTTCTTCGCGAACTCCAGCATCTTCGCCTTCTGGTCCAGCTGCTTGAGATAGAACTCGGGCATGGCGATGAACTCTATGTCGTCCTTGCTGCGCTCGCACACAGGCGCGCGGTGCATGAGCTGCTCCTGCTTCACCAGGAGTCCGCCTTCCTTCAGAAGCTCTATGATTTTTGCGCGCGCCTTCTTGACATGCAGACCCTTCAGCACGCCCGCGTGTTCGTTCATGGTGCCGTCCCTGTTGATGGCTATGACAGGCTCAAGGTTCATCTCGCGGAAGAAGCGTATGTCATTCAGGTCGCCCGCTGAGCACATCATCTCAAGCCCTGTGCCCTTCTCCGGCTGCGCCATGGGATGCGCCTTTATGGGGACTTCCTTCCCGAAGACGGGTGTTACTGCCGTCCTGCCCGCCAGCTTTTTGTAGCGCTTGTCCTCGGGGTTGAATATCACCATTGCGCATGTGCATATCAGCTCGGGCCTTGTCGTGCCTATGACTATCTCATCGCCCGTCTCCTTGACCCTGAACTTCACGTCATTGAACATCGTGGGCTTCTCCGCATATTCTATTTCCGCGTCAGCGATGGTGGTCTGGCAGCCTGGGCAGTAATTCGTAATCCTCTCTGCCTGGTAGATGAGCCCCTTCTTCCAAAGGTCGATGAAGGTTGCCTGCGTCAGCGCGCGGTATTCGGGCGAGTCGGTGTAATAAACGTCGCCTATTTCAGTGCCCAGCTTCCATGAGTTGAAGCTGATGCCTGACCTGAGGAAGGTCTCAGTGCTTGCGATGGATGCCTCCTTGAGGATGGACTCGCAGTACTTCATCGCCTGCTCGCGCGGGACGTCGGTCAGCCTTGTGTTGAACCTCTTCTCAGCGGCCATCTCTATGGGCAGCCCGTTGCGGTCAAGCCCAAGTGGAAACAGCACTTCGTGCCCTGTCATCCTCCTGAACCGCGCGAACATGTCCATCAGAACGTATGTCGTTGCCTGGCCTATGTGCACGGGCGTGTTCACGTATGGCGGCGGCGTGTCAATGCTGTAGACAGGCTTGCTGCCCTTGCGGCTGAACGCGTAGCGCTTGTTTGCCTTCCACGCCTCGTAGAGCGGCTTCTCCATTGCCTTGTCCCAGCGCGTCTGCTTGATGATGGGGTCCATAGAAGAGATATGAAGCAGGAAGCTATTAAAAATGTATGTGACTGGGGGGAGGGTGATTACCATGAAAGTGTATATTGTAGGCGACGATGGCCCAGAGCACAATAATGTCATTAGCATTCATAAAACCTACAATGGCGCGCTCAAGGGTTGGAACGAGCGCAGGCTGGAACTTCTGAAAGATGCAATATCCTCATTACGAAGAACTAAGAGAGAAGGTAAGCATTGGTGCGAGATGTATGAGCGTATGGTCAAAAACCTTTCATGCAAAGACCCAGAGAAGATTGACAATTATCCGCATGAAACGCCTTACATACGCCAGATGGAAATTGAGAAATGATGCAATAAATTTGAAGATTCATTTATGTGAAATTGATTTCACGTATATGAAAATAGCTAGTACTGCCTCGCCACATAAACGGCGTGCGCGGCCTTCTTTCCGCAGACCACGCACCTGCCCCTCGCCGTCTCATTCTCGGATATCAGCCTGACCGTTGCCGTGGTCTTCTCCTGTATGGCGTCCTCGCAGGCCTCTGCGCCGCATATCTCTGTCTTCACCATCTTCTTTGCTTCTATGGCCTTCTCAAGCTCGGCCATGGTCTTGGCGGGCGCTATCCTGCTGTCCAGCGACCTCTTCGCCTTCATGAAAAGCCTTTTCTGTATGTTGTCAAGCTCGGTCTCCACTTCCCTTTCCAGCGACGCTGTGGGGACAGGCTTCTTGCTGCCGTCGTCGCGCCTGACCAGCACAACATGCTTCTTGGCTATGTCCTTGGGTCCGATTTCTATGCGGAGCGGCACTCCCTTCAGCTCCCACTCGTTGAACTTCCAACCCGCGCTGCAGTCGTCGCGCAAGTCGGCTTCAGCCCTGAACTTTATTGACAGCCTCTTCGCAAGCAGCTCCGCCTCCTTCCTGACAGCCTTCTTGCTGTCCTCGAAGATTATCGGGATTATCACAACCTGGGTGGGCGCTATGTTCGGCGGCAGGACCAAGCCGCTGTCATCGCCGTGCGTCATGGCCAGCGCGCCCAGCAGCCGCGTGCTGAAGCCCCATGAGGTCTGCCAGACGTGCTTCTCCTTCTCATCCCTGTCCATGAACTTTATGCCGAATGGTTTGGAGAAGTTCTGGCCCAGGTTGTGCGATGTCGCCATCTGCAGCGCCTTGCCGTCAGGCATGAGCGCCTCCACCGTGTATGTCCTGAGCGCGCCCGCGAACCGCTCCCTGTTCGTCTTCCCGCCCGTGAGCACAGGCACCGCAAGCTGCGTCTCCATGAGCTCTTTGTAAAAACCAAGAATCATGAGCGCTTCTGCTTCAGCCTCCTTCTCTGTTGCGTGCGCGGTGTGGCCCTCCTGCCACAGGAACTCGCGCGTGCGCAGGAAAAGGCGTGTTGCTGAGCACTCCCATCTTATGATGTTGCACCACTGGTTGAGCAGGAGAGGCAGGTCTCGCCATGAGCGAATCCACTTTGAATAGGAGTCATAAATTATCGTTTCAGATGTCGGCCTGAGCGCGAACCGCTCCTTGCCCTGCTCTCCCTCCTCCACAACCCATGCGACTTCGGGTGTGAAGCCCTTGAAGTGCTCGGCTTCTTTTTTCAGGAACTTTTCTGGTATGAACATGGGAAAGTAGGCGTTCCTGTGCCCTGTTGCCTTGATGCGCGCGTCAAACCATGACCTGATGGCCTCCCAGATTGCGTAGCCGTGCGGCTTTATCACCATGCAGCCTGCGACAGGTGCGTAGTCCGCGAGCCCTGCCTTCTGCACGACCTCGTTGTACCACTCCGAGAAGTCGTCGGACTTTCTCGTGGTCATGCCCTGCGTCTCAACCTTCTCTGCCTTTGCTTCCTTCTTGGCTGCCATAGGGTTAATTTGGCGCGACTGATTTAAAAACCGACTACAAGAATGGACGTGGCAAGAGAAATCGTGCAGAGGGGGGCGGAAGCAATCCTCTACAGGGAGGACAGCACACTGGTCAAGGACAGGGTTGCGAAGGGCTACCGCCTGCCTGAGCTGGACGCGAGGATAAGGAAGCTCAGAACCAGAGGGGAGGCAAGGCTGCTTGACACAGCCGCGCGCGCGGGCATTGACGTGCCGCGCGTGGTCGGGGCAGAGGAGAATGTCCTGAGGATGGAATTCATTGACGGCAGGCGCGTCAAGGACTGCCTCAATGGGATGGGACAGAAGGAGAGGGACAGAACGTGCATGCTGATTGGAGAAGCGCTGGCAAGGCTGCACAATGCAGGGATATGCCACGGCGACTTCACGACGAGCAACATGATTTTGAAGGATGTCGGCTCTCTTGGCGAATGCGCGTCTGCCGAGGGGAAGGGCAGCCAAAACGCCACCGAAAAAGGTGTCCATTTATCCTGCGGGAGCGCCTCCTCAACAAAGGCAAAACTTTACGTCATTGACTTCGGCTTGGGAAAGCTGTCAAAGAAGGTGGAGGACCAAGCGACTGACTTATACCTGCTTTACGAGGCGCTCAAGGCCGCGCATTTTGAGTATTTAAGCCGTTCGTGGCAATACATTTTAAAATCTTACAGCGCTAAGTTCAAGGCCGCGGAGGCGGGGCTCATGAGACGGAAGTCTCATGGCCTGCCCGAGTCCGAAGGACTCGGTAGCACAGGCGGGTCCAAGGGCGCTGACGCTGTCATGCAGCGGTTCAGGCTCATAGAAAAGCGCAGAAGGTATAAAGGCGAATAGGACATGTTGCAGGAGTTAAACCCTTGCATTGCACTGAGAAGCAATCTTCTCAGGCATGCCCGAGTTGCGAACAACTCGGTGCATCATCAAGGTCAGCAAGCAAGTCCGTAGAGAAAGACAAGGCGAAAGATATGGCATTTCGTGGGCGCGGTCGCGGGCGAAGGGAAGGAAGAAGGGAGTTTGAGGAGAAGAAGGAATGGATTCCCAAGACCAAGCTGGGGCAGCAGGTCGTGAAGGGCGAGATAAAGGACATAAAGGAAATCCTTGAGAAAGGCGAGGTCATACTTGAGCCGGGCATAGTTGACGCGCTTGTCCCGAACCTCAGGTCAGAGATGGTCTACATAGGCGGCAGCCCAGGCAAGGGCGGCGGCACGCGGAGGACGGCTACGAAGAGGACCGCGCGCATGCACAAGTCAGGCCGCAGGTTCAAGCTGTCGGCGATGGTGGCTGTCGGCAACGAGGATGGCATACTCGGGCTTGGCGTCGCGAAGTCAAAGGAGAACAGGACTGCGATAGAAAAGGCGGAGAACCAGGCAAGGATGAACGTCATAATCGTCAGGCTCGGCTGCGGCAGCTGGGAGTGCGGCTGCGGCGGAACGCATTCAATCCCGTTCAAGAGCCATGCCAAGGAGGGCTCGGTCAGGGTCACGCTGATTCCTGCGCCCAAGGGCGTGGGCATCGTCGGCTGCGACGCTGTGAAGAAGATTGCCAAGCTCGCAGGCATAAGGGACATCTGGATAAACGCCGAGGGCAACACAGGCGCGAGGTCCAACCTCGTGGCCGCGTTCTTCGAGGCGCTGAGGAACCTGAACAGGACAAAGGGCGGTTTGTGAGTGATTGTTATGGCGGAACTTCTTGCGATAATCAGGGTGCGCGGGTCAGCGGAAACCGAGAAGCCTGTTGAGGACACGCTGAGGATGCTCAACCTCACAAGGGTCAATCACTGCGTCGTGAAGTCGAGGACGCCTGCCCTTGAGGGCATGCTCGCGAAGGCGTCGGGCAACATCACGTGGGGCGCGATAAAGGAGGATATGCTGGAGAGGCTTGTTGCAAGGAAGGGTCGTCTGCCAGGAGACAAGAAGCTTGACGCGAAGCAGGCGGCGGAGGAGACGAAGAAGCTGAAGGACGGGAAGGAGACCTCCATCAAGAAGGTCTTCAGGCTTCACCCGCCTTCAGGCGGCTACCGCGCGATAAAGCGGCCGTTCCCCGAGGGCGACCTGGGCCCGCGCGGCGACAAAATAAACGAACTTTTAAGGAAAATGATGTGATATTATGCCAACAAGAAAGCGTTCCAAAAGAGTGAAGTTCCGCGG
>VGIZ01000035.1 GCA_016867675.1 Candidatus Aenigmatarchaeota archaeon
AAAACAGAGCAGGAATCAATCCCCTTCCGCGCGCTTGCGGATGACAATGACCTCGTCCTCCTCTTCCTTGCCGAGGTCGCGCTCCAGCTTCTCTACGTCCTTCTTTATGGACTCAAAGTGCGCGAGTATGCGCTTCTTGTCCCTGTCAAAGTTCTCAAGGTCATCGAAGACGCGCCTGCCCTCCTTGAGCTCGTTCAGCCCCATCATCACGTAGGGGAACTTGTTCATCTCGCGGGAAACCTTGGCGCACAGCCTGCCGAGCCACTTGTTCATCTCAACCTTGACCTCCTTCCTGACCATCTTCTCTCTGTCCATGTTCGCCTTCATTATTCGGACAACTGCAGCGGTCGGGAAGGGCAGCCTTGCCTCCTCCTCGGCTGAAACCTCTTCCTCCTTCACCTGCGGTGCTGCCTGGACCTGCACCTTGTCTTCGGATTCCTCCTCTTCGGTCATGCCTGTAGGCGTTTCATCAACAACGTCTTCGCCTGCATCATCGTCTGCCATTCATATCCTCCTCTTGTTGCAAACCGCTTGTGTCATTAGGTTAATGCGGTGGTTTAACCTATATCAAAATCGTTAGAACTAATTGGGCAGTATAGTTAAATACTTTCAAAACAGCACAATGCGACAACATGAAAACGCAGGAAAGCCTTAAGAAGCTTGCTTTTTAATCAGTTCAGGGTATCATGCTTTCAACCTGACTAACATCCGAGACAGCCTGGACGAGCGTTTCGCCTAGGCTTCGCCAAAGGGCGGCACAAGCAGGGTTAGTTCTTTTTCTGGAGAAATCAAATGCCGGAATTCAGGAAAATATGGCGCTGTGCCTCGTCGTGGGCTGTGGTTGTCCTGCTTTTCCTTCTGCTCGCGGAGATAGCGGGCGTATTGGTGTTTGACGTCTACCTCGGGCTGAAGCACGGCAGGCTGGTATACAACTGGTTGGCATTCCTCGACGGCGCATTCTGCATCGGGCTCTCCGTCTGGTTCTTCAGGCACCAGAGCCCTTCCGAGATGGCCGAGGAACTGATGAAGGACGGCGTCCAAGACAACGACACAAAAACGGCTTCTTAGCCGTTTGCAAGAAAGGAGTGCACAATGAAGAAGATGCTGATTGTCCTCTCGCGGGGCGATGATGAAGCCCGCGAACTTTACCCAAAATTGCTGCAGATGGCAGCGGCGAAACTCGCATCAGGCCACTTTCAGGTCGCCATCTTTCTCCTCGGCGACTCACGTTTCCTTACGCATGAAGCCTTCAACGCCGCAGGATACACCGGCACGCTCGACCATCTGCTCAAGAACAGAGCCGAGGTGTTCTGCCCCCGTCAATGGCCCAAAGGTTGCATTGAAGGGCTTCAGGCAGTGCCCATCGACAGGCTGCCTGACCTGATGCTGGATGCCGACGTCTGCATCCAGATGTGACAGGGAGAATGGAAGGGAGGTGAACCATAGGCAGACACGTTAATCCGCCGAAGAAGTGCCCGCGATGCAGGTCATCAGCGTCTGACACCATCGGTTTGTAGCTCGTAAGAAGCGGCTTTGTCTGGCGGCAGAAAATCGAAGAAAAACAAACATCGCACCAGCGCGACCTGACGCATGCGGCGGTCTGCCCGACCTAATGGGACGGGGCCCTCCGAGAGCAACGGGCTTTTCGTGAAGGCCAGGCCGACAAATCAGGCTGAGAAAGGGGTGCAAGATGGCAAATGTGAAACCAGATGATGTTCATGTTGATCCCAACATTCAGGTGAACCACGACACCGTAAGGAGAACTGCCAGCAAATGGGGCGCGGCCCACGCCGGATTGAGCTCGGATGGGAAGACGATCGTTTACACCGAAGGTGGCGGTCCGAATGCGCGCATTTGCGGGACAGAGAAACTGCGGCCTCCGGACAAGCAAACCTGACCCAAACATGACCATCCCGCCAAAAACCCCCAATTCACCGGGGGTTATTTCTTTGTCATCTTATCGGTATATGATTATATAAACGTGCTGCGACAAATAGTCATCATGCTCAACCCCGGCCTCTACACGTGGTCAGCCGTCATCTTCATCATAATCGTGGCCCTGCTGCTGTTCAGGGACAGGAAGAACGTCAGGCGCGAGCAGGGCATATTCTTCCTGCGCAGAACCCAGCGCGGCAGGAGGTTCCTGCTCAGGCTGGGCAACAGCCACCCCTTGTTCTGGAAGCAGCTGGGCAACCTTGCCATCCTTGTCGGCTTTGTCATGTCGGTCTGGTTCACGTGGATGATGTTTGCGCAGCTGCCGCTCATAGCGTCGGGTGCGGTGCCCAAGGAGGCAAGCGGCGGCATCCTTCTGCCCTCGCTGACAGACCAGGCTACGCTCGGCAGGGGATTCATCCTCGTGCCCTTCTGGTACTGGATAATCGCGCTGTCTGTCATCCTGTTCTCGCATGAAGGCATGCATGCCATGCTTGGCGTCGCAGCGCGCGTCAAGCTGAAGTCCATTGGCTGGGGCCTGATGGCAGTCCTGCCGCTGGGCTTCGTTGAGCCTGACGAGAGGCAGGTCAGCAAAAGGAAGCCTGTTGAGCAGCTCAGGTTCTTCGCGGCAGGCAGCTTTGGCAACTTCGTCGTGGCTGGGGCTTCCCTGCTCATTCTGATGTTTGCTTTCAACCCCATGTTCGCGAACAACGGCGTCGCCTACCGCGCGGTCGCCATCGGCTACCCTGCGGAGCAGGCGAACATGACAGGTTACATCATAGGGATAAGCAGCGGGCCGAACAGCTACGCCATAAACAGCACCGACGACATGAGCAATGTGCTCACGCTGATAGGGCCGAACCGGAGCGTGGTGGTGACGACGATAAACGCGACAGCGAACGGCGCTGAAGAGCTGCGGTTCGCGCTGACAACAGCGCCCGAGCCTGAGCCGCAGTTCAAGCCGGGCGCGCTGACAGCATTTCTCGCATCACTGGAGCATTTCATTCCGGGCATAATAGATTTCGCTGAGAGCCCGCCATGGGCTCCGCAGCCTGTGACATGGGCAAGCATAAAATATGACATCGGCATGTGGGCATACCTCGGCGGCAACTATCCCGCGCTGGAGGAACGCGCGCTTGACAGGATAAACGCGCTGCAGGCCGAGCTTGCCTTGCACCCGCAGCGCGGCTATCTTGGCATAGCCTATGTGGGCAACGTGCAGGGGCTTAAGCCTGAGTTTGCGGCTTACGACGAATCCATAATGTTCTTTGGGGGGTTGTTCTACTGGCTCTTCCTGCTGGACTTCGGCGTCGGCGCGTTCAACCTGCTGCCCATGAAGCCGCTGGACGGCGAGAGGCTGTGGCGGCTGGTTGTCCAGAAAATCCTCCAGCGCAGGAGGAAGAAGGGCTTCAGGCCAATGCTGCACAAGGACAGGTCAGCCGAGCAGGCCTCAAGGATAATGAACTATGTCAGCATCGTCATCCTGTTCCTGATACTGGCGTTCTTCGCGCTGGTTGTGATGTGAAACTTTAAATATCATATGTTCCAAGTTAGGATACCCGGAAGCGATGGAAACTTCGCGCAGGAGTTCAATGACTGGGGAATTATATTTCCTAGTTTTATCCGGTTCAAGATTGGAGGTATCAAGGTATGCCAACAGTGAAGATAACGGTTTCAAACCCGGCCAAGAAGACGGCGGTGCAGCGCGAGTTTGAGGAGCCGCAGGCAATCTTCCTCGGGAAGAAACTCGGGGACAAGGTTCCAGCAGACAGCATAGGCTTGGCAGGCATAGAGCTGGAGATAACAGGCGGCTCTGACAAGGAGGGCTTCCCGATGAGGAAGGACATAGAAGGCCAGGGCCGCAAGAGGGTCGTGCTCTCAGGACCGCCGGGCTTTCATCCCGACAGGGCAGGCAAGCGCAAGAGGAAGTCCGTGCGCGGCAACACCATCTCGGCTGACATCGTGCAGATAAACACCAAGATTGTCAAGCAGGGCGCGAAGGCCGCGGAGGAACTCTGGGGTGTGAAGCCGAAGGAAAAGCAGAAGGAAGAGAAGGCTGCGAAGACCGAGACCAAGCCCGCCGAGGAGAAGATGGCTGGGCAGAAACCCGAAGCCAAGGCTGAAGCAAAGCCTGCAGAGCACAAGCACGAGAAGCCGAAGGAAGAGGGCGCTGCCGAGAAGGCAGAAGCCAAGATGGGCGTGAAAAAGGTTGAATAGAAGCGTTTAAAAAACTTCCATCCAAGCTTCAGTATGACCATATTTGTGGGAACTTATCAGCTGACGGAAGAAGACCCGCCTGTTCCTGTTGTAGATGCATCAGGAAGATTCAGGCTTTACTTTGACGGCGCGGATGGCGGCGAGGATGTTGCCAGGAAGGCATTTGAGGCGAACCTTGAAAAACGAAATATAACATACCATTCTGTTAAACCAGAACCGATTGATGTGGATACAGAATCCTGCGCCGAAATCAGAAGATTCTCATTGAATCGCGCCTGCTCTTCGCCCACGCTGTCAGCTTCGCAACCTTGAAGAAACCCCTGTTGTGGTGGCTGTCAATGAACTTGTTGTAGCAGTGCCTGCAGACGAAGCCGTGCAGGTGGTTGTCAATCTTTATGTCGCTGACCTTCACGGAATACCTCCTGTCCGTCGCCAGGTCCTTGCACACGATACAATAGGTCATTTTATCATAAACTCCTATTCTGTCGATGCCAATGAGTTTGTGAGTTGTGCTTTCATTGGTGTCACCATGCACATTATCTACCAGCATTTGATGCTCCAGCCAACCCGAAACCCGCGCATTCCGTTTTGGGAATGCTTTGTGAGGGTCTGGTTATAAACCTTCCCCCCGGTTTTCCCACAGGTGACGTATATGGGACAGGACAATGCTTAAAGGCGGGCGGGACGAATAGATGAATATGGCGAAGAAGCCGCTGGAGGCAAGCGAGTTCCCGAAGAGGATCAGAGTTTTTGTCATGCTCATAGCAGGGATGTTTGTCTTCGGCACAATCGCCTTCACGCTGCTGAAGGGCATCCCCCCGGCAGAGGCGTTCATAAGGACAGCGGAATCGCTGGCCTTCATATTCCAGGAGCAGGTCTGGCCGGGAAAGGCGTTGGAAATCTTCCTGTCCCTCTTCGGGGTGTTCGCGATATGGTGGGTGTTGTGGAGCTTCTTTGACATGCTCATAGAGGGAAAGCTCGGAGAATACATAAAAGTCAGAAAGTTCCTAAATAAAATGAGGCGCATGGAGAACCACTACATCATTGCAGGCGGCGGGAGGGTGGGCGAGGAGCTCGCCAAGAACCTGGCAAAGAAGGGCGAGAAGTGCATAATCATAGAGAAGGACAGCGGTGTAGTCTCCAGGCTGAAGAGGAGGGAGCTGCTGGTTCTGCAGGGCGACGCCCATGACGAGTCGCTGCTCAAGGAGGCGGGCATAATGGCGGCAAAGGCCATGATAATAACCCTGCCCGACCCGGAAAAGGCGCTGGTCGCCACCATGATAGCAAAGGAGCTCAACGAGAAGCTGGATGTTTTCGTGAGATGCGAGAACCCGTCGTTCATTAACAAGCTGAAGAAGGCGGGCGCCAAGTCGGTCGTGGTGCCCGAGGCCGTGGCTGCTGAAAAGCTTATGGGAGAAATAGCGAAGGCGTGATTTACTGCTTATAAATTCCTCCTACAAGAAATCTCCAGAGGCATCTACATGGTCATAGAAAGGATGGTTGCACAGAAAGTCAAGATAGCCGAGCTGAACGGCGGCGACTGGGTGAAGAACGAGGGCATGGAGCCCAGCTACGTCGTGATAAAGCGCGGCGAGAAGGTCAGTAGGGCGCGCATTCTGGCGACCATTGTTTCCAAGTTCGTTTCCGAGGACAAGGAGTTCGCCTCTGTCACGCTGGACGACGGCAGCGGCACCATAAGGGTCAAGGCGTTCAAGACCGTGAAGCCGCTGGAGAAGCTTGAGGAGGGCGGCGTTGTTGACGCAATCGGCAAGGTCCGCGAATACAACGGCGAAGTCTATGTCGTGCCCGAGACCATCAGGAAGGTGGACGACCCGAACCTTGAGACCCTGCGCATGCTGGAACTGGAGAAGCTTGCACGGCAGGCGGGCGGCAGGCCCAAGGAAACGCTGCTGGAAAAGCTGCCCGCGAAGGAAAAGGCGCCCGACCTGAGGGCCCGCGTCATAGAGCTGCTCAAGAATAACAGAGAAGGCCTGGAATACGCGCAGCTCCTTGAAAAGCTCGGCGCATCCGAGAACGAGGCCGAACCCGTCATCAACGACCTCCTGTCCGAGGGCGTGTGCTACGAGCCCACGCCGGGCAAGATAAGGAAAATATGAATAGCCATTGCAGATAAATGCATGACTTACAATTCTAATTATGTCTCACCTTGAGCTACCGGGCGGCAAGAATTACCAGCTTGACGGAGACGACGGAATTTGCATAGGGCTGTCCAAACCCGTTGAGGGCGGCGCGGCGAGGATAACCTTCGGCAAGGATGAACATGTGCCTACCAAATACCTGAGAATTTACAGGACCGCAGGCAAATGGATTGTGCACAGGCTCAGGGGCGCCCCGGCGGTCACTGTGGATGAGAAACATGAGCTAAGCGAGGGGTCGTACATGCCGATAC
>VGIZ01000036.1 GCA_016867675.1 Candidatus Aenigmatarchaeota archaeon
TCTCGCTGAGCCTGAGTTATGCAAGGAACAGGAGGACAACAGCCCATTACCTGAAACGGGGGATGAAGATTTTCTGTTACGGCCTCGCCATCACAGCCATCACACTCGCCGCATTCCCGCAGAGCGCGATATGGTTCGGCGTGCTGCACTGCATCGGCGTGTCAATCATATTGGCAATCCCGCTGCTGCAATACAGGAGGCTGAACCTCCTTCTGGGTCTGGCATTCATCATCGCAGGCTCATGCCTGGCTGCCTTCACGTTCGGCTTCCCGTGGCTACTCTGGCTGGGCTTCCAGCCCGCGGCCTTCTACACATTTGACTACGTGCCGCTGCTGCCGTGGTTCGGCGTGGTGCTGGTCGGGCTGTTTCTGGGGAAGGTTCTCTGTGCAAACAGAAAGCAAAAGCAAAGGAAGCAGCTGCCATACACAGGGCAGCTCTGCTGGCTTGGCAGGCATTCGCTGCTCATCTACCTGATACACCAGCCCATTCTGGTCGGGCTTCTCTTGTTCGCTTTTGGCGGCATGTGATATCTTGTTTCTTAACGAGCAGGCACTGCACTTAACCAAAGGCAAAGCCGTTTTTAACCAGCCAAGCCAATCTTATAGCATGTTTGAAGTAGTCTTCCTCGGGACAGGCAGCGGAATCCCGTCCAGGCGCAGGAATCACGCGGCAATCTGGATAAGGCACGAGGGCGACTGCATGCTCTGGGACTGCGGCGAGGGCACACAGCGCCAGCTCCTGCAGGCAGGCCTGAACTTCATGAAGATAGACCGCATCTTTATCACGCACTGGCACGCGGACCACTGGGCAGGGCTGATAAGCCTGATACAGACCATGAACCTTGAGAAGAGGAGGAAGCCGCTCTGCATCTACGCGCCCGAGGCGGGAAGGTTTGTCGGCGACCTGCTGGACATGGACTACTGGGGCCCGCGCTTCAGGATTGTGCCTGTTGACGTGCCTTCTGAGGGCAAGGAGATAACCAAGCTGTGGGAGACCGAGAACTTCGTCGTCAGCTCCACGCCTGTCAAGCACACCGTGCCTGCCGTTGCCTATTCGGTCAGGGAGAAGGACAGGTGGAACGTTGACCTGGAGAAGGGCAAGAAGTTCGGGCTCAAGCAGGGGCCGCTGGTCGGCAAGCTGAAGGAGCAGGGCAAGGTCACGCTCAAGGGCGTGGAGATAAAGCTGCACGACGTCGGCATCCTGAAGAGGGGCGCGAAGGTCGCCTATTCCGGCGACACCAAGCCCTGCGCCACGCTGCTCGCGCTGGCAAAGGACGCGGACCTGCTCATTCACGACGCCACATTTGCCGAGGAGGATGAGAGCAAGATGCACACAGGCGCGACCGATGCCGCCGAGGTGGCCAAGCAGGCGAGCGTAAAGCTCCTCGCGCTCACGCACTTCTCGCGCCGCTACCTTGACATGAAGCCCATAGAGAAGGAGGCGAAGGCAGTCTTCCCGAACACGAAAATCGCCGAGGATTTTCTCAAGCTGGAAGTGAGGGCGGAGTGACAGCTGTTTATAAGATTTTGCAAAATCTTTATATATTAGGTAATTTTAGTATGAAGCAGTGATAATTTGCTGATGGTGTTACCATGGGAATGTTTTCATTCGTGACAAACAGGACGCTGCCGGACAAGGCGGGCAAGGAGGACGCCGGCCACGTCAAGGCGTTCGTAAAGACTGGAAGCACGACGCTGGAGGGCGAATACACCTGCCCTGACTGCGGGAGTTCAGGGAAGATAAACCAGGCATTCAGGAGGCCGCTGGTGATAAAGTGCGGCGGCTGCGGCGAGTCGCTGAGGCTGCCGAGGCTCAAGGACTCCATAAAGGCTGAGAAGAGGAAGGGGCTCTGAAAACCCTAGAGCAAAAGACGCTTTTGTTGCGAGTGCGTGTCCGCTGAGGACAACCAGCTTTCTACGGCTTTGCAGAATGATGGCGCTTTGCATGTTCAGGACAAAACCTAAGCATTCTGCGCATGTGCATCCGCGCAAAGATTATCGGGCTTGGGCAGGGGAGAGAGGGACGTATTTTTTCCGCAGCGCCGATTCCGCCGGCTGTCCCCAAGCTGTTTTCATGAGGACGAAAACCATATTTACTAAGGGAAACAATATTAGCATATGAGACTGAAGGCTCTGCCTGAAGGACATGAGAGATACAGGAGGATGCTCTCATGAAACTAAAGCCTTCCCTGCCCTCGGTCAGGCTGCAGTTCAGGTATGTTTACGAGATAATCCCTGTCATAGTGGGCTCTGTCATACTGCTGCTTAACTTCTACTTCGTCCAGCCAATCCTGCCCGCCATAACGCCCATGATAAACGTGGTCGGCGCGCTGATAGCAGTTGTCCCGCCGACGCTGTTCTTCTACTCGCGCTACAAGGCCGGGAAGCAGATAGAGCAGCAGTTCATATTCTTCATAGAGGACCTGACCCAGAGCATCAACTCAGGCATGACGCTGCCCATGTCGCTGAAATACTGCTCAAAGAGGAACTACTTCTCGCTGTCGCCCTACGTCAATGAGCTGGCTGCGCAGGTGGACTGGGGCATACCATTCAGGAAGGCGCTGACAACCTTCGCGAAGAACACCAGATCCAAGCCCATCCACAGGGCTGTCACCACAATCATACAGACCTACAACATGGGCGGGAAGGTTTCAGACACCCTGAGCGCTGTGGGCAAGTCCCTTGTAGAGATAGGCAAGATAAAGGAGGAGCGGACAGCCTCAGTCCACTCGCAGATAGTCACGTCCTACCTGCTCTACTTCGTCTTCATATTCATCCTCATCATACTGCAGACCTTCCTCATCCCTGCGCTCAGCATGCCTGAGATTCCCGGCGTGGCGATAAGCGCGCCCTCCGCAACCCAGACAGGGCAGGCCTATTCATCCGGTTTCATCAACTTCATCATAGTGCAGGGCTTCTTCGCAGGGCTTGTCACGGGCAAGATGGCCGAGGGCTCCATAGTCGCGGGGTTCAAGCACTCCATACTGCTCATCACGACAGGCTACACGCTTTTCAGCTTCACGTCGCAGTTCCAAGTGAAATTATTTTGAAGGTCATTATCGGAGGTTATTTTATATACGAAGCAGGTGCAATATAGAATATAAGATGATGCTGATGGGCGGGAAAAAGGGCGTTTCTCCAGTGATAGCCACCATACTGCTCATAGCCGTGGCCATATCCGTGGGCATCATGGTGACGACCTGGATAACGCACTGGGTGGTCACGCAGACCAGCTCGCAGTCCATAGCATGCGCCATAAACACCAACTATGTCATTGATACCGCAGAGTTCAACAAGAGCACGGCATTGAACAGCACGCTCCTGCTCAAGGTCACAAACAGGGGCTCTGAGGGGCTTTATGGATTCGGCGTGGTGCTTGACAACGGGACAACCATAATGATGCTGAATTCCACCAGCAGCCTCATCAGCCAGGGCGGCATAAGTTCTGGAAACAAGCTTGGAAGGGAGCAGCCGGTTTACGTGGCGGTAAACCTCACTAACACAACAGCCGGTCACACGCGCCTAGGCTGCACGCTGACCGAGGTGAAGGTCACGAACGACGCATGCCCCGCGGTGTCGGCCAGAACAACAACCATAACAAAGAACTGCTGATTTATAAGAAGGCGCGGATAAAAGATAAGTGAGAAGGTATGAAAAGGTTGAAGGGCATATCACCGCTGGTTGCGACGATAATGCTTATAGCGTTCACGCTTATCATAGCAGGCATAATATCCGCCTTCGTGGTCAATTTCACGAACACCCAGCAGATGCAGATAAAGACCTGCACAGAGGCCAAGGTGCTGCTGCAGCGCGCGGCTTACGATTCGGTGTCAAAGAACCTCACCCTGACCATCTACAACTACGGCAGGGTGGACCTCAGGTTTGAAACGCTGCTTTCATACTCGAACACAACAGAACATCCCGGCGGCTTGGTGAAGCCCAACAGGACAGTTGATGTGGCGGCTGGCAGGATATCCGTATTCGACGTCGTTGATGTGACCAATGACCTGGACACTGTTACCATAAGGTCAACCCGCTGCGACAGCCCCTGCTACGAGTGCCCAGGCGCCCAGGACTTCCTGAGATACACTGACATAAAGGGTCTCGGCTACACCTAGTTCTTAAGTAAGGGATACAATTATTTTTACTCCGAGGAAGGCGAAAGCTGAAACCTCCGCTTGACCAAATTCAGCAAAGGAGTCCGCAAACAAGAGTGAGGCGAAATAATTATGTTTAAGCAGGTCATAGCCGTGCGCGCAGACCTCAAGCTGGGCAAGGGCAAGCTTGCGGCGCAGGTCGCGCATGCCTCGCTTGGCGCCTACCGCTACGCAGGAGGCGAGGCGAAGTTCGCATGGGAGCATGACGGCGAGAAGAAGGTCGTGGTCAAGGCCAGGGACGCCGGAGAGCTCGCCAGGCTGGAGAAAAAGGCCAGGTCGCTCGGCATACCCTGTGCGCTGATAACCGACGCAGGCAGGACGCAGGTGGAGGCAGGCACGATGACCGCTATCGGCCTCGGGCCTGCTGACGAAAAGGCGCTGGACAGCATTGCAGGCCACCTGAAGCTTATGTGAGAACTGAGGTTCTCACAGCTATGCTGCTGATGCAGCATATGATGTGATATTAATATAAATTAAACCACCGCATTAGACAAGAAGGTAACACCGCATTGAACAAGGGAATCAAGCGGTTCGTTGGTCAAGCGGTCTCGGTACTAAGGACAAAGCGAAGGGTATGCCGGACATAAAGGTTCCGAAGAAGATGCTGGAAGAGGAGAAAAAGGAGGATTCAAACGAGATGCAGAATGAAGTAATCCTTTACCAGCTGCTGCACAGGCAGCTCAACCAGCTGAGCGCCGAGGCCGAGTCTGTCGAGCGCAAGGCTGTTGAGGCAGCGGCAACCAAGCAGAGCCTGAAGGAACTCAAAAGCCCGAACGACCTGCTGATGCCCATAGGCAGCGGCTGCTACGTGCACGGAAAATTTTCCAACGCAAAGCAGGTGCTTGTTGACATAGGCGCGGGCGTGCTGCTGCCCAAGAACCCTGCTGACGCCGAGGCGTTCATAGCCGACAGGGAAGCCCAGATAACAAGGCTGAAGGCAGAGCTGCAGGGCGAGGCCGCAAAAATAGTCAATGAGATGAACAGGATTGCGACGAAAGTGAAGAGATAGTTCTGTTTCAGTAATCTGTTTTTAGAAAAGACTCCCTGTTCCGGCGGGACAAAGGGCGGTAATCACTCTAAGGTTTTACGTAACCGGAACTTGCGCCCGTGCGATGCCGCGCCCTGACATTCTTTCCCTAAGAATGTCAGCGGCTCACCAGCAGCAAGGTTGTCCGGCCGGAATTCGAGAATCGGAAAGAGGAGAAGGCAGGGTCACCGGGGCGCATCGCGGCGGACACCCGCGGTCAAGACCGCGGCAGTTTCGCCGTCGAGAAGTTGTTTGAGGATCATCCCCAATCAAACATTACCGCCGAGCTTAAAAGTCGGACAGGTAGGCCTGACCAAATGCATGATGCAGTTCCAGTCCACCGCATTCATCCGAGCCATACCTGTCAAGTATTTTTTGTCGGCGAAGTTAATAAAACTTTCGATTTTCCCAAAAAGTTCCCAGATGAAAACAAAACAATCAACCGTAGCCGCCGTCGACTTTCAGCATGCTACCTGTTATATAGCTTGCGTCGTCGGATGCCAAGAAAAGGACAGCCTTTGCAATTTCTTCCGGCTCGGCTAATCTTCCAAGATAAATCTTTTCCGTTTCTTTCTTGATGAAGTCCTTCGGAAGGTTCTTGTTCATTGCTGTATCAACCCATCCCGGCGCGATTGAATTGACCTGTATATGTGGCGCCAGCCCTTTTGCCAAGTCCCTTGTCATTATTGCGACCCCCGCCTTTGAAGAGTCGTAGTCTATTGCGTCGGGATTGAAGCTGTCTATGGCATTCGTTGATGATATGTTAACAATCTTCCCGTATTTTTGTTCGAGCATGCACCGCGCGGCATATTTTGAGCACAGGAACGTGCCTATAAGGTTGACGTCAAGCGTTCTGCTCCATTGCTCCCTCGTGCGTTCCATCAACGGCACATCAAAAACCACACCTGCATTGTTTACCAACACGTCAACACGACCGAACTTTTTTATGACCTCTTCAAACATGTTTTTGACCTGTTTCTCGTCGGAGACATCGCACTTTATGACCATGGCCTTTGAACCGAGTTTCTCTATTCTTCTGGCAGCGTCTTCAGCTTCGTCGCGTGATTTGGAATAATTCACTATTACGTTTGCGCCTTCCTTCGCAAACAGCAGGGCTGTTGCCTTCCCTATTCCCCTGCTGGAGCCTGTTACAAGAACGACCTTGCCTTTGAATCTCACATATATAGTTGGCTTGCGGCTTAAAAATCCTAAAAGCAGCTACTTGTGCTCGTACTTCTCCTTGAGCTCGATGTCTATCTTGACGTCCTCGGGGATGGGGATGCGGACGACCTGGCGCAGCGCGCGCTCATTGGCGCCGATGTCAACAATTCGCCTGTGTATGCGCATC
>VGIZ01000037.1 GCA_016867675.1 Candidatus Aenigmatarchaeota archaeon
CGCGGGGGCAAATCTGGTGACCACTTCACCCGTGACAGCGCCCTCCAGCGCTGGCAGCTGCTCCTGCACCTTCTCCTTCCTCTCCAGAAGCGAGCTGTCGATGGACTTGAGCTTTTTCACCTGCTCGTCAGGCTTGAGCCTGTTGACGTCCTTGACCACAGCCGCCACATCCCTGCCCAATTCCGATGCTTTTGCCCTGAGGCTCGGCTGCTCTGCAAGAATCTTGCCCATGACCGCGCCAGCGTTCGCCTTGCCTCCGTAGAACACCGCGTTCTGAAGCGCGTATTTCAGCGCAAGCCCTTTGCCATTGGCCGCTTTTGCCATGAATATAGATTTGTCAGGTGTGGAATAAAAAGAAAAATAAAGAGAAGGGACTGGAGACAGCTTACATCTCCACGACCTTCTCTGCAAGGAACTTCTTTATCTGGGAGTCGTCGGGTATGGCTATGGACTTCTTGAACGTCTTGGAGCCGTCGGTCCTGAAGAAGCCGCGGGAGATGGAGATGAACTCGTTGTTGCCCCCTTCCTCGACGATTGCCCTTTTCCTGGCGATTTCAAGGAAATTGTTCTTGCCGAACTTTATTTCCTCTGCCTTCATCGTTTCAAACTCTACCATTGTATTACCTCCTGTTTGCATCCACGCTTCATTCATTAATGGTTTGCTCCGTTAATGCTGAATGTGGAGGTTTGCTAGTAGAATATGAAGCCCCTGCTTATAAGCTTTCCCTGCCAGTGAATGTTATGGCAGCAGCGAAGTCTAGGGTCGTAGTCTACAGCACCGCGGCATGCCCGTGGTGCCACAGGGTGAAGGACTGGCTCAGCGAGCACGGCGTGAAGTACGAGGAAGTGGATGTTGGCGCCGACTCAGCGAAGGCGCAGGAGATGATAGACAAGTCAGGCCAGATGGGCGTGCCTGTGATTGAAGTCAACGGCCAGATTATCGTGGGCTTCGACGAGGCGAAGCTGAGGTTTGCATTGGGCATCAAAGGCTAGTTTTCGCATTGTGGCGGGCGAAAGCATATTTTCCTGAGTAGAAGTTGATTTAAATCTTACAGGCAACATATAGTGAGACAACTTTGTAATCCAGATAACAAGTTGTCTCGCTAGATGTGTTCCAAAATAATGATGGTTACATCTTTTGGAACACTAGAAACACTGGGAGCGGAGAAGATGCCTGAAATCACTGACCAGAAGATGGCTGAGCTGGTGGCGAAGTTCAAGGAGTTCCTGAGGGAGCGCTGCTACAAGGAGCTGGTCAAGGCGACGAACGAGGGCGCTGCGCTCGTCGTGGACTACAAGGAGATGGAGAAGTTCAGGCCCGAGTTCTGCGCGTGGCTTCTGGAGCAGCCCGAGCTCATGTTCAAGGTGGCTGCGGAGGCAGTCAGGCAGACCGACCTCGGCCCGCAGGCAGAGCTGGAGTCTGTCTCCGAGGGCGTGGCGCAGGAGGCCGAGCCCGAATATGTCCCTGTGCGCTTCGCAGGGCTTCCCGAGATAATAAACATCAGTGACATACGCTCCAAGCAGATTGGCAGGTTCATAGCCACCGAGGGGATAGTCAGGCGCGCGTCCGAGATACGACCCGAGATAACAGCGACCGAATGGGAGTGCAGGGACTGCGGCAGCGTGGTGACGCAGGAGAGCAAGGCGTCTTTCGTGTCAAAGCCCTTCCAGTGCAGCTGCGGGGGCAGCAGCTTCAAGCAGGTCGGCAAGAAGATGATAGACACGAGGTGGATGACGATAGAGGAGCCGTTCGAGCTTACCGAGGGCGAGAAGCCGTCGCAGATAACCATCATGCTCTCAAGGGACCTTGTTTCCGTTGACATGAGGAGGATAACAGACCCGGGCAACAGGCTGCGCATCTGCGGCGTGCTGCGCGACATACCCAAGGGCAAGTTCAGCTCGGCCAAGCTTGACTTCTTTCTGGACGCGAACAGCGTGGAGCCGACCGAGATAGGCTGGGAGAAGGTTGAGATAAGCCCCGAGGACGAGGAACAGATAAGGGCCCTGGCAGCGGACGACGGGATTTACGAAAAGCTCGTGAATTCGCTCGCGCCGTCCATATACGGCTACCCCGAGGTCAAGGAGTCCATCATAATGCAGATGTTCGGCGGGGTGCCGAAGGTGTTCAAGGACAAGATGAAGGTCAGGGGCGAAGTCCATATATTAATGATTGGGGATCCTGCCTGCCTGGTGGGGGATGAGAGGGTGTTCCTTGGGGACGGAACTATAGCAAAAATCCAGAGCCTTGGAAGAAGGCACATGCAGAAAATATGCGTTCCGGTCAGGGTGAAGGGGCACATCAGCGACACGGCGACCACATTCCATGTTTACAACAACCAGCCGATAATCGAGGTGGTTACAGAAAGCGGTAAAAGCCTGAAAGGAAGCCACAACCAGCCTGTATTGGTTGTTGAAGGCAGGGAAAGGGAATGGAAAAGGCTGGATGAACTGAAGGCAGGCGACCGTGTCGCGGTCATCCCGGGCATAAAATGCCGGAAGAAGTCGCTTGTTCCCACGGCATGGAAAGTGGCTGACAGGAGGTTTGGCCCGCGGTTCTTGGGCAGGATTCCGGACAGATGGGACGCCAGGCTTGGTGCCATCACAGGCTATCTTCTTGGCGACGGATATGTGAGGGAGAAGAAGGGCGAAATAGTGGCAATCGTCAACAAGGACGAGTCTGATCTGGTGGAAACCCTTGCCGGTTACATCAAGGACGTGTTCGGGATGGAGCCTGCCGTGGAAGCCAGAAAGGTTCCTGACCACGAGTATCATGGCAGGACAATAAGGTCAAAGGATGAACTGCACCAGGTCATATTGAGAAGCAAGGATATTGCAGGGAATCTCGGATTTCTGAGGGTCAAGCGCGTCCCTGACCCCATATTCCTCTCCCCTGATTCAGTGGTCAGGGAGTTCCTGAAATGGCTGTTCCAGGCAGACGGGACTGTCTTTTGCAAGGGCAGGGGAAGAAGGGCCATACAGCTGAAGCAAAAGGAAGTGGAACTGCTAAGGGACGTCCAGGTATTGCTGCTCAGGTTCGGCATCCATTCCCGCATATACGGCAACAACCTGACCATCAGGCGGGGCAATGACATAATAAAGTTTGCAAAACGCATAGGGTTTGCAAGCCGCAACAAAAAAGACAAGCTGCTTAGGCTGTCAGCCGAAGCCAAGAAGGTCGGGCGCGTCGGATGGCAGCGCAGCGAAAAGGTTGTGAAGATAAACAGATTAGATGAAACCCAGACGGTTTATGACATAGAAGTGCCGAAGTCCAAGAGGTTCATAGCCAACGGAATAGTCGTGCATAATTCCGGAAAATCGCAGCTGCTGAAGATAGTGCCCAACATGATACCGCGCGGCAGGTATGTTTCAGGGAAGGGCGTGACATCGGCAGGTCTGACGGCGACGGTGATGAAGGACGAGCAGTTCATGGGCGGCTGGGTGCTGGAGGCGGGCGCCATGGTGCTCTCCAACAAGGGCATGCTTGCCGTCGACGAGTTCGAGAAGATGGAGGAGACCGACCAGGTCGCCATGCACGAAGCACTGGAGCAGGGCAGCGTAAGTATTGCCAAGGCAAGCATAGTTGCGACATTGCCCGCGCAGACGTCTGTGCTGGCTGGCGGCAACCCGAAGTATTCGCGGTTTGACAACTACCGCTCCATCGCCGAGCAGATAGACATACCCGACACGCTGCTGTCAAGGTTTGACCTGAAGTTCATACTGCGCGACATCCCGAACGCCGAGACCGACAAGCTGCTCGTGGACCACGTGCTCAAGGCAAGGGAGGACGAGGGGGGCATAGAGCCTGAGATAGAGCCGGGCATGATAAGGAAGTACATATCCTACGCCAAGAGGAACTGCAGCCCGAGGCTGACAAAGGAGACAGGCAGGCTGCTCAAGGACTTCTACATCAAGACAAGGAAGAAGGCCGAGGGCGGCAACGCGCCCATCCCAATCACACTGAGGCAGTTCGAGTCGCTCATAAGGCTCTCCGAGGCAAGCGCGAAGATCCAGCTCAGCGAGGTGGTCAGGAAGGAGGACGCCCAGCGCGCGATAAGGCTCATGGAGGCGTCGCTCATGCAGCTGGGCTACGACGTCGCGACAGGCCGCATAGACGTGGACAGGAGCGAGGGCGGCACCAGCTTCACTGAGCGCAAGGGGCTGAGGGTGCTGATAGACCTGATAAACGCGATGAGCGCGGCCAAGAAGGAGATTTCCCTGAAGGAGCTGTGGGAGTCGTCAAGGAAGGAGGGCATACACGAGCACGAGTTTGACGTGCTGGTGGAAAAGCTCAAGCGCGAGGGCATGCTTTTTGAGCCGAACCCCGGTTTCGTGCAAAAAGTGTAAGTAATGTTCTCCATAGGCTTCAAAGTGTTACTTCTGTTCCACTTTGATGCGCTTAAAAAATTAACTTTCAAATCTATTCATGGAATATGACGGCAGAATCCTTCCGGGTGTGAATATAGAAGGGTTCAGCTACGGCGATATAAGCGTAAGAGACGGATATTCTGATTTCTTCCTAAAGGATGTTGACACGTCTACACAACTTACAAGAAGGATACGCATCAATGTGCCTCTGGTCAGCGCGCCCATGGACACTGTGACAGAATCCGGCCTAGCAAGAGCGCTTGCCCTCGAAGGAGGATTCGGAATAATCCATTACAACTTTAGGGAGCTTGGAAAGATTATAACAGAACTTGACAAAGTCAAAAGGTTTGAGGCTGGTTTTGTTGAAGACCCTGTCACACTCTCCCCAGATGATCCGGTTGACAAGGCCGCAAGAATAAGGAGAGAAATGGGAATTTCCACAATACCAATAACAGAGAACGGAAAGCCCAACGGCAAGCTTGTAGGTATGCTCACCAAGGACGATTACTCTATGCTGAAACATAGGGGTCTGAAGGCAAGAGACAGGATGACACCGGTTGAAAGACTGGTTTTGGTCAAATGGTCTGACCTGCCTGTTGACTCCGGAAAGAAACTAGCATATGCGAATGATGTCCTGCTTGAAAGCCATCTCGGCACACTGCCTGTGGTGGATGATGACGGGAATCTCATGTACCTCGTCACGAGGTCTGATTTGGAAAAGAATGAGCGCTACCCGCTTGCAAGCAAGGACGCCAAGAAAAGGCTCAGGGTTGGGATAGCAATTGGACCGAAGGAGGAGTACAAGGAAATTGCGCAGGAGGCCATAAGGAAGGGTGTTGATGCGATACTTGTAGACACCGCCAAAGGCAACAGCAGGCATTGTTGCGATTATGTCGGATATGTAAAGTCACTTTCTGATGACGTAGATGTGATAGGCGGCAGCATTTCAACCCCGGAAGGCGTGGAAAATCTCATAAAAGCCGGCGCCGATGCTATAAGGGTTAATGCAGCATCCGGAGCGACATGCATAACTGAGCTTATGACAGGCGTTGGATGCCCACAGGGAACCGCTGTCTATAAATGCGCCCTTGCAGCAAGGGAGAAGGGAATCCCGATAATAGCCGATGGGGCGCTGGAAATGCCCGGGGACATAACAAAAGCGCTTGCGCTTGGGGCATCCACGGTAATGACAGGATTTCTGCTTGCCGGATGCAGCGAGGCTCCTGGATGGAAACTTGACGTTGAAAAAGGGACAAGGGTGAAGAGATACAGGGGCATGGGTTCTGTTGGAGCCATGCAGCTGAGGAGCAGCGTAAGGTATGCGTCCTCTATTGTGCCCGAGGGTGTAGAGGGAATAGTTGAGCCTGTGGGCAGCGTGCATGAATGGGTTCCCTATCTTGTTGAAGCTACGAAGAAAGGTATGGAGAAGGCGGGCGCAAAAAGGATTGAGGATCTCTGGAAATCAACCATCGGGCCAAGAAACAGGGACGAGTCCGGAGTCCACGGTCTGAGTTCCTTCAGAAAGGTGAGGGGAATGGGCAGCGATTGACTGGGCAGCTTATTAGCGTGGCGAAATAATATTATTTATGAACTGCCCCAAATGCAACGGCGAGGCCTACCTCGTTGACGAGGAGCTTGTCAAGATTATAGAGAACACCGACCCCATGAAGGTGGTGGCCAAGGCGATATACCAGTGCCGCGCATGCGGCGAGCGGTTCTCGCGGCTTGTCATCGAGAACATCGACGCGAAAAAGGTCCAGCCCGGCCAGCAGTCAAGGCAGCAGGGCATTTACAGCGGCGAAACATATGGAAGCCAGCCGCGCGCTTCTCCCCTGCCTGCAAATCCCGAGGGCGAGCCCATTGACAAGCTGAGCTTTTTCTGAACCCGGAGAAATGAAAGAGAACTGAAATATTTTATCTGAAGTCAAGCTGGTAATGCTTGGCCATGCCGGCAGAGCGGAACGCATCCCTCATCAGGTCGCACACATGCTCGTACATCTCAAGCTTGGCTTCTTCGAAGGCCCTCGGGTCAACCTCTGCGCGCAGCCTGGC
>VGIZ01000038.1 GCA_016867675.1 Candidatus Aenigmatarchaeota archaeon
CGCAGCGCTATCTCCATGTCCTCTGTGAGGTTGTCGGTGTCAAAGCCGCCGAGCTTGAGGAGGACGTTCTTCCTGTAAATGGAGAACACGCCTGGGGTGACGTGGACAGAGTCTATCAGCGCCAGCATCTTCCTTAGGAGTATGTTGAGCATGTACTCGGCATACTGCGCCTTTTCAAGGGTGTTCCTGGCGTTTTCCACCTTGAGCGCAGGCGTCACAGCCGCTATCTTCGGGTTCCTGAAATATCCTGTCATTTTCTTCAGGACTGCGGGCTCTGCCGTGGAGTCGGCGTCTATGCATGCGACAAGCTCGCCCCTGCACAGCGGGAGCACGCGGTTCAGGGATGCCGCCTTGCCCATGTTGACGCGGTTGTTGAACACCCTGACGCCGCTTGAACGAAAGCCCTCGGCTATCCTTCTGGTCCCGTCCTTCGAGCAGTCGTTGATTATTATTATGTCAAGAAGCTTCCTCGGGTAGTTGAGGCTGAGTATTGAGTTCACTGTCTTGGCAAGATACCTCTCCTCGTTGTATGCAGGTATCAGCACAGATACCCTCGGGAACCATGACTCGTTCAGCCCGCTGTTGTTGTGGTTGTGCCTGTTCTTCAGCATTATCAGCAGCCACATGACTGATATGAACATGAATACATACCATGCCACATAGTTCACAATAGTGCCGAGCATAATTCACCTATAACAGTATTAGGCGGAACGTATTTATTATGACCGCCAGAAAGCGAATTCAAGAGGCAACGGCAATTCTGGCCCATAGTAGCCGCCCGTGTATTCGAACATGGAGAAGCTCCCGGATTTTTTGAGCAGCGTGAAGTTTGCGAGGGTTGAGACGTAGCTGGTGTTGACGCCAGGCGGATACATGTCATAGTCCGACACTATGGCGTACCTGACCCTGTATGCGTCGATGTAGCCCTGGAAGGTGCGGATGCCGCTGGTCCTGAACTCGTTGTCGCCGCCGTACCACCTTGTCGATTTCTGGCCGCAGTAGTCCCAATAGACCCACCAGGGCGAAATCGCCATCGCGTTCCTGTCCGTGTTGCCGGCTTCCAGCCATGCGCAGACGCCGTTTATGCTGTTGTCCTGCTGGAAGAGCTGTGTTGAGAGAACGAATGCAGGCAGCAGAAGTATAGGCAGCGCTATGGCAAGGCACTTGAATGCGTTCTTCCTTGCTACCAGCTCGGAGAAGCCATAACCTGAAATAAGCGCGAAGCCTAGGAAGCTGGGTATCATGTGCCTGTCGAACTTGTAGGCGGTGAATGAAAGTATTATCAGGAAGACTAGGAAAAGCGCAAGCGGGAGGGCGAGCCTCCTTCTTTCCTTGGAAAGCGCAAAGGCTGCGATGAAGAAGGGGATGAAGACCGAATATATCTGAGGAAAGTTGGCTATGTAGTAATACACAGGACCGAAGTGTATGTCAACGGCTGTTATGGACCATGTCGCGCGGATGAACGAGATCATCGCGTTGCCCGTGGCCTGCCAGCAGAAGAGTATCCATATGGCTATCGGCGCGACGAAGAGCGGAACCATCAGCCAGAACTCCTTCCTCCTCAGCAGTCCGAACCGCTTCCAAGCCAGGTGGATGAAAAGCGGTATCAGCACGAGTATGGTGAGGTACCTTGTCAGGAACGAGAAGCTCATGAGGATGCCGAATGCGTAGAGCCATTTCGGGCTCTTGTATGATTTGAGGTATGTGAAAACCGCCAGCGCCATGAATGTGAACGCCGGCACGTCGCTGTAAACAGCGGAGCTCCATGCGGCATACACCGGATTGAGAAGGAGCAGCATGGCGGCAAGGATGCCCGACCTCTCGCCGAACATCTCCTTTCCAAGCAGGTATACGGCTAGCGCGCCTGCCACACCAAAAAGCGCAGCGAGTATTCTGCCGAAGACCTCGACCGGATAGATTGCAAGGATTGCGGACCAGAACGGGGCCAGTGACCACTCAAAGAACCCGCGGCCCGTCGCGAACACGCGCGCATTGGTGAAGAACGTGGCGGTGTCCCAGAACACCACGCTGTAGGAGAAGGAAAGGCAGAGATAGGTTAAGAAGGTGAGAAGGAAGAGCAGCGTCTTCGGGCGGTTCAGCTTCATAATTCCAATTGGACAAGTCCGCTTATATTGCGAACGGATTTATTCGCGGCAGGTCAAGCTATATCATGGAGCCCGGGGTTGCCATAGTGATACCCACCAAGAACGAGGAGGGCAACGTGGAGCCGCTTTTCAGGCGGCTGACGAGCCTCAAGGTGCCCGTGAAGGTCATCTTCGTCGACGACGCCTCCACCGATGCCACCGGAACAATTGAGGAAAGCCTGAAGAAGAGATATCCGCGCAAGGCCGATGTTTTTCACAGGAAGGAAAGCTGCGGCCTGGGGAAGGCGCTGCTGTCAGGATATGAATACGCGCTGATGCATACGAGCGCGAAGCTCATTGCGCAGATGGACGGCGACGGCCAGCATGACCCGAAATACCTGCCTGCTATGATGGCGGCCGCAGGGAAGGGTGCAGGTGTTGTTCTCGGTTCAAGGTACGTTGAATCGGGCTCTGTCGGTGACTGGGGTTTGTGGCGCCGCGCAACCAGCTGGGGCGCCAACCTGCTCGTGCGGCGCGCATTGAGAAATTCTAACGTCCATGACGCCACGACAGGCTACCGCATTTTCAGGCGCGATGTCCTTGAGAAGATAGTAAAGTCGCGGCCGAGAAGCTCGGGCTACGTCTTCCAGATAGACACCCTCGCCATAGCCGCGAGATCGGGCGCGAAGATTGTAGAGGTGCCCATCAAGTTCAAGCCGCGCGGCAGTGGCCGCAGTAAGCTGAGGTTTAGGGACAAGAAGGAGTTCTTCATGTTTGCGCTGAGGAATATGTTTTGAGGTGTTGTTGTGAGGATATTCAAATTCGCAATCGTCGGGGCGAGCGGCGTCGTAGTCAACCTTGCCATACTCTGGCTGCTGACTGAACTGGCCGGGCTGTTCTATCTGCTCTCCGCTGTGGCAAGCATAGAGGTGTCCATAGTAACGAACTTCCTGCTCAATGAGCACTGGACGTTCAGCGACAGGCGGTCGGGGGGAAGCATGCTCACGCGCGGCGTAAAGTTCAACTGCGTGTCCGTCGTTGCAATGGCCGTGAACATCGCGGTGCTCTTCGCACTTACGCAATATGCCGGATTGTACTATATGATATCAGAACTCGCGGGCATAGCGGCAGGCTTCCTGCTCAACTTCTTCCTCAACCTGAAGTGGACGTGGGTATAGTCATCTTTCATAAATTGCCTGCGCTTCGCTGATGGTCTTGACCGTTATACCCGATGCATTGATACATTCCAAAACACTGCTGAAATTCTCTGCTGTCACGTCGTATTGCCTTTCAGAGCTGCCGACATAATGGAACATCAGCACAAGCCACAGGCCGTTGTCCCTGGCTTCATAGACCCGTGAGCACACATCACCCGGCTTCGTCGTGTTCTCCACCCACACGGACTTCAGATAGTAGAGGTCGTCCGAAAGCGGATTGTTGAGCCCCCACACCGAAGTCCTAGCCGAAGAATATTGCGACCTGACAATCCGCGCTACGGAGTCGTCATACTTCCCGTAGGGGACAGCAAAGGACTTCACGGCGAAGCCGCGGTTCTCGAGCGCCTGTTTTGAGCCGAGGATTTCATATGCCGCGCTGCTGCGGTTCTCAAGCAGGTTGGCATGAGTCATGCCGTGGCTTCCAATCTCCCAGCCACCGGACTGCATCTCCAGTACCTGCCCATCCGACATCTCAGGTCTGCCCTCAAACGTTCCGTTGTTGCCTGCTATCAGGTAGGCCGTCCCGTTGAAGCCGTAACCCCTCATCAGCGGATATGCATTCGCGTATGTCGTTTCCAGCCCGTCGTCGAATGCCAGCGAGACAATCCCCGGCTTTGCAACAGGGCCTGACATGATAGCATAAGCCGCGAATGCCGCCAGCGACGCTGCTAGGATGGCCGCAGCAGCCAGCAATGCAAGCCTGCCTGTCCTTCGCAGCATGTTGAACAGCGCTAGGTGCCTTATCACAACGAAAGCCAGCGAGACCAGCAACAAAGCGCTGATACCGCCCGGGGAATTGTACCAGTATAATATGGTTAACAGCACCGCTATGTTGGACGCTTCAAGCAGATAGAAGTCCCTGCGCCGCAGGGGCGCAAAGAGAACAAAGAACGGCAGGAGCCATATCGCATACTGGGGTGAGAAAACCTTGTTGAAGAGCAGGAAAACCAGAAGCGAGGCCAGGCATGCCTGGACGTAATCACTCCTCCTCAGCCTGAAGTTCAACAAGATGTAAGCCGCGCCGAGCATGGCGAATGATATGATGCTTATCTGCGCTGAGAATCCCGGGAAACCCAGGCCTATTATACCCCAGACGGAGTCTATGTTCGGCCCCCTGGACGAATGGGTGGTGAACTGATAAGACCATCCGTTGAAGCTTGCAGCGATGAAGTAGATATTCAGCGCCAGGAAGACGGCAACAAATGTGCAGATTATCTTGATACCGCCCATCCATTTTCTCCGCATGAGCAACGGCAGCAGGAAGAGCGCGGGGAACAGCTTGGTGCAGAAGCCAAGGGCCAGCGACGCCGACGCCAGCGCGTCCTTCCTTTTGTCGGCGAAGTAAAGCGCCATGGCCGTGAACAGCAGGGCCAGCATGTCCCAGTTGTATATGGTGAAAAACAGCAGTGAGAGCGAGCATGCAAAGAACGGTATGGCTCTGGATTCAATCCTCCTTCCTTTTGCGGTCAGAAACAGCAGATGGGCGCACAGCAAGGCTGCGGCAGCAAGTCCCAGCGAACTCAGGAGAAAGTAGCCTGTTAGGCTGCCGCCAAGCACCGACATGGTGTAGACAAAAAGCGCGATGACAACAGGGTACTCGAAGCTGACGGCGGCGTAAGGAACTCCGCCGTCCGGGATGTAAAAATCCCTGACGTCGGTGTAACCGAGCGGGCTCAGCGGCCCGACAGCAGCATACTTCAGCAGGAAACTCAGCAGAACAACAAGCAGAACGGCGAGCAGAAAGTGTCTTTCCCTCATCATCACGCCGTCCTCGCCGCGCCCTTGAACCACGCCACCCACTGCTCGTATACCTGCGCAGGCTCTGCCGCGCCCGTCTCCTTGCGCAGCGCCTCGACTATGAGGTGGTATTTGGAGTTGGAAAGCGTCACCCACTCGGCCTCCAGCAGGTCAGGCTTCTTCAGCTTGTCAGCAAGTTCCACCATCGTCTGCTTTATCTTCGCGCGCAGCTGGATGTTCTCCCAGACAGCGGACCAGTCGCCCGCCCACTCCTTGACGTATGACGATATGCGGTTGAGGACATCCGACTCGCCGTTGACCAGCGTGTCCGTGGGCTTCATCCTGTCCAGCTTTCCCGAGTATTCCATCAGGTTTACGAAGCCGCCTTCCTTCAGCGGGTTGGATTCCCAGTCCTTCCTGACCTCGGTTATCTCTGTCATCCTGCGGAAGCGGTGCATGCCGTCGGCGGAGCGCAGCGTCTTGCATATGGGGATGATGTCTGTTGCCTTGAACGAAGTGGGAGGGACGCCCAAATCATTAACTACCCTGTCATAGACCCCGTACGCAGACTCGCCGTGTATGGTGCCGGCGACGACGTTGGACAGCGCGCCTATTCGCATGGCCTCATAAAGGCTCCTGGCCTCGGTCGACCTGATTTCCCCGACAATCAGCGCAGAGTCTCCGAGCCTGAGTGACGCCCTGAGCGCCTCGTCGGCGGGCATCTCTGTCTCCACGCGCGTGATGACCGAGCGGGACTTCAGCGACTCTATGTTGAACCCCAGTTCGCGCATCTGCTTGTCCGGCAGCTCGAGCGTGTCCTGAATAATAACCACGCGAACCTTGGGCAACAGCTCCAGCATAAGGGCTGCGAGCATCGACGTCTTGCCGGCGCCCCTGCCGCCTGCCACCAGCAGCGAGACCGAACCGTCGATGAGGAATGAAAGCAGCCCTGCCGCCAGCGGGTCTATCATGCCCGACTTTATGAAAAGCGGCAGGGTCCAGGGCCTGTCCCTGTGCCTCCTGATGGCGAAGCCCAGTCCCTCGGGCGACAGCGACCTTGTGATGACAGCGAACCTTGCCCTGCCGCCGGGCACGTCTATCTCTGCGTCCAGCACAGGGTTCGCCTCGTCCAGGGGCCTGCCGGATTCTATCCTCAGCCTGGTTGCCCACGCCTCGGCGTCCTCGTGCGTAGGTATCAGGTTGGTCCTGCACTCCTCGAAGTCGCCGTGGAAAATCAGGATGGGCTGCCGCTCTATCGGCGAGTTCACGAAGATGTCCTGCACCCTGTCGTCGTTCATCAGTATCTCCAGCACGCCGAGCCCCGCGGTGTATCGCGTCAGTATGTTCGCCAGCTGCTCCAGT
>VGIZ01000039.1 GCA_016867675.1 Candidatus Aenigmatarchaeota archaeon
CTGAAAACATACAGATAGTGCCCGGCGATTCGCTTTACGTGGACGGCATCAGGCTGGTTTTCCATGCGCCGAAAAAGCAGGGGCCCTAGTTGCTGCGGAACTTGCGGCCCATGTCTGCTTTTGCCTTCCTGCCGAGGGCTGCCTTTTCCTTCCTTGCCTTCAGCTGGCACTCCTTGCACAGGCCGAAGCCACGCATCTCGCTGTCGTCGGACTCCTGCTCCGAACAACCGACGCATATCCAAGACATGGCTGTCATCCCTCTCCAGAATTTTCAGAACCAATCCGGTAGCTGCAGACTGCTATCAGAATTCCAATTCCTTCATAATATATGGTCGGGCGGACTAATAAACGAGGATTCACTGAATTATCACGGGTTCGCAGACGCCTCGGTATTCGTCCCTGAGGCTGCTGCCTCAGGACGTGCCTGGGACCTTCAGTCCCAGCGCATATGCCGAGGATGAAGCGAACCCGTGGCGTCAATGCAGTTTGTGCAAAGACGCCACGGGCTTTAGCCCGTGGTAATTCACGCTCAGGGTCGTGCAGAAAATGTGCTTTCTTTTTATGTTCTCTTGGACCAGAAATCATGCGCTTGGTGAGGAGGCACTGCCATGGACCAATGGTTTGGATTCGCCAGAAATGCAGAAAATCCGATGATTTTGACAGAGCCTGCTCTCATGGCCCTTCCAAAACATAGGGCTCCAAGCCAAGCTCTATGGCGTCGGTGAAGACCAGCCTGAAGGCTCCGCCATGCTTCTCCGCCAGCCTGTCCAGTTCGGCCTGCGGCTGCAGCAGCAGCTTTAGGCCTTCATGGCTCATGGTTTCGGCGACGAATTCTGAATACCTCTGCCTTGCGCGCAATTTTCCCAGCCTGAGAAAATCATTGGGTTCGGGCTCCATTGCCAGTTCTGTTATGCCGAACGGCGAGGCCACGGCACACCTCAGGCGCAGCCCAACGTCATTGGTCTTGAGCCTCGCATCATATGCGTTCCCGAAATCCGCCGGGCTTGGGATGGCGAGGAAAGGCAGCAAGATGTCCCTGGTCTCTATCTCAGGATATGAAGTGACGTACTCAAACTTCTCCAGCAGCCGGCGCGTCTCGGGCTTTATCTCCCTGCCTTCTGCCTGTGCCTGGAAGTCAACAAACCTTAGCATCATGACTGCTTCCCTGCTCTTCTGCATGAGCCTTTTTGCGACAGACCTATCGCCGTTGCTGAGGGGGTGTATGTGGCACACGGAGATTGTGTCGCCCTGCCCGAACCTGCGCAGGAAACCGCTGTCATAGACCACAGACATGCCGCCTCCGGCTTCGGTTTTCTCATCATAGCCCACCTCATAGAGCATGCCCTCGCTCTCGCTGTGCACGAAGATCTCCTCCATCGGGCTGGTGCCCTCCCTTGCAAGAAGAATAAGCTTCTTCCGCGCCTCCTCCCAGCCCATCGGCATCTTGTAGTGGGTGCGCGCGGTGTTGACAAACAGGGGCGCTTCTGCCGGAATGTACTGGAACCTGTAGTTGTGCCCGCATCCTGCCACCGAAGCCAGGCCGGCCACCGCCAGCGCAAGGAACTCGCGCCTTCTCATGGTGGTTTATTGGAAGGAAGATTTTTAGGGGTTCGCGCAGGACTGGGAAAAAAGCTGCATGTGTCACTGCCGTGGGATTTTCCCCTTTTTATGCCTTTCTGCCAATCCTTTACAATGCTCTTCCGCGGAAAGCGCCAGCAGGACAAACAGGACAAAAAACCTGAGACGTTTCTTGAGGATATCAGGAAGTTCGCGCCCGACTACAATGAAATGGCTGACAGGATAATAGCCCTGCTGCAGGCTGAGTGGCCGCGCCGCGTTCTCGACATAGGCTCGGGCGCAGGCAACATTGACATGATGATTCTGGACATTGTGCCCGCCTCAAGGATAGACTGCGTTGAGGCGTCAAGGGACATGATTAAAGTTTCGGTATCGACGCTTGGGAGGCATCTGGACAGGGCGACGCTGATACACAGGGACGTGATGGACTTCAACCCCGAGGGCAGGTATGACGCCATCATGTCCAACCTCGTCCTGCACGGCATGACAAGGGAGGAGAAGGCAAGGCTGCTGGCAAGGATTCACGGATGGCTTGCTGATGGCGGGCTTTTTGTGTGGGGCGACCTGATAAGGCAGGAGCAGAAGGAGCCTGCGAAAGAAGCGTGGAAGAAACGCCTGAACATCAAGCTGCCCTCGGTGTTCAGGAGGGGCGCAGGCGGGGGTGCAGAGAAAAAGACAGAAGAAAAAACACCTCAGACTGAAACAAAAACAGCACAGGATTATCCGCTGACAGAGGAGGAGACCATAAGGCTATGCAGCGAGGCGGGCTTCTCGGGCGCGTTCGCCGCGTGGAAGCGCGGCAATTTCGCTGTTTTTTCAATGAGGAAATGATTTTATTACCCGATACAATGATTCTGCATGATAAGGGCCGTGCTCTTCGACCTTGACAACACGCTCATAGACTTCATGCAGATGAAGCGCAAGAGCTGCGAGGCGGCGGTGGAGGCCATGATAGCCTCTGGGCTGGAGATGAGCAAGGGAAAAGTTCTGGAGATTCTCTTCGAGCTCTACGACAAATACGGCATAGAATACGGTATGATATTCCAGGAGCTGCTGAAGAGGCTCACGGGCAGGGTGGACTACCGCATGCTTGCCGAGGGCGTGGTCGCCTACAGGAAGGGGCAGGCCGCCTGCATGAGGACATACCCGAACGCGAAGAAGACGCTGGTCGGCCTGAAGGCGGCGGGCATAAAGCTGGCCATAGTGTCCGACGCGCCGTCGGTGAACGGCTGGATAAGGCTGGTGGAGCTGGGCCTGCAGGACTTCTTTGACGTCGTTGTGACGCTGCATGACACCGGTGAGAGCAAGCCTTCGCCGCTGCCGTTCAAGAAGGCTGTGGAGCGGCTGGGCGTCAGCCCAGGCGAATGCCTGTTCGTGGGCGACTGGGTTGAGAAGGACATAAAGGGCGCGAGGGCGCTCGGCATGAAGACCGCCTTCGCAAGATACGGGGCCGTCACAAAAACAGGAAAAGCCGGACGGACAAGGCCTTACAGGCCCGAGAGGTCGGGCGCCGACTATGACATCGACGACATCTCGGAAATCCTTTCCCTGGTCAGGCAGAGGGACCTCCGCAGCTAGCCGAAGCTTCGTGTTCTCCCGAACAAAATCCAAAGCCGTATAATAACCGTGCGCCAAATATCTGACATGAAGCGCATGAAATGCCAGTCCGTCATCGGGGTGCTGCTGGTTGCAGTGGTCGTGTCAGTCCTTCTTGCAGGCGCGATATACTTCAGGGTCGGAACATACCAGAGCCTGCCGAGGTTCAGCTCGTGCAGCGAGATGGCAGCAGCATTCGCGGCGACGCAGCAGGCAAGAGGATATGGCGCATACGGGAACGCCATGCCCATGATGGCTGCGACGACGGGGCTGGGTGCCCCGGGCGCCGCCAAGTCAGAGTCCGGCGCCGACTACTCAACGACAAACGTGCAGGTGGAGGGTGTCGACGAGGCTGACATCGTCAAGACAGACGGCACATACATCTATACAATATCAAACTCCAATGCAGGTTACTACGGATACGGCAGCGCCGGGATGCTGACAATAGCGAAGGCCTATCCCGCCGAGAGCGCGGCTATATTGAGCCAGACAAACTTCACAAACTTTACCGCAAGCGAGATGTTTGTCAGCGGCAATAGGCTGCTTGTATTCGGATACTCCTACATCTATGGGCCGGGACCTGTGCCCGCGGAGGCGGGGTCGATGCCTGCGATATACCCTATTTACGGCGGCTACCAGATGACAGAGGCGCAGCTGTGGGACATCTCCGACAGGGCCGCGCCAAGGCTCGTGCGCTCTGTTGAGTTTGAGGGCAGCTACCTGGCGTCAAGGCTAATCGGCGGCAACGCCTACCTCGTGGTCAACTCCTACCCAAGGCTGTACGCGCTTTACGGAACCGCTGGCGGGGCTGCAGGCGGCTCTGCGAATGACAACTCAAGCATAATCCCGCTCTACAGGGACAGCATGGAAGGTGGCAGTGCTAGGCCAAGCTGTGGTTGTGCGGATATCTCATACCTGCCGCCTGTTGATGCCGAGAGCTTCATCACCATAGCTTCCATATCCATGACCGACGACAACGCGCCCGTGAACAAGGAAGTCACCGTCGGCTCGGGCCAGAACGTCTACGCCTCGCAGCAGAACATCTACATCGCCGACACGCAATGGGGCTGGCAGATAATGCCGTTGAGGGCTGACGGCGGGGCGGAGAGCGGCGAGAAAACCGTTGTGCACAGGTTCTCGCTGGACAACGGCGCCATAAGATACGCAGGCAGCGGCGAGGTGCCTGGCTATGTGCTCAACCAGTTCTCCATGGACGAGCACAACGGCTACTTCAGGATTGCGACCACAATCGGCCATGTCTCAAGATCAGGCGAGCCCTCCTCGTCCAACAACGTCTACATCCTTGACACAGGCGCGAACATGAGCATAACAGGCAGGCTTGAGGGCATCGCGCCGGGCGAGCAGATATATTCGGCGAGGTTCATGGGCAGCCGCGGCTACCTTGTCACGTTCAAGAAGGTTGACCCGTTCTTCGTGATTGACCTCACGAACCCTAGCAGCCCGCAGATACTCGGCAAGCTGAAGATACCGGGCTACTCGGACTACCTGCACCCGTATGACGAGAACCACATCATAGGCGTGGGCAAGGAGACCATCGAGGGCGACGAGCAGGGCACGTTCGCATGGTATCAGGGGCTGAAGATGGCTGTGTTTGACGTCACTGATGTCTCAAACCCTGTTGAGATGCACAAGATTGTCATCGGCGACCGCGGCACTGACTCCGAGGCGCTGCGCGACCACAAGGCGTTCCTGTTTGACAAAAACAAGAATCTGCTAGTCATTCCAATCACCCTTGCTGAGATAGCAAACAAGACGGGCGGTGTGATGGAAGGTGAATGGCCGAAGTACGGCGACTTCGTGTTCCAGGGCGCCTATGTCTATGAGCTCACGCTGCAAAACGGCTTCACGCTCAAGGGCAGGGTGACGCACTACGACAGCGACGACGCCTTCCAGAAGTCCGGCTACTACTTCGGCGGCTATGGCGACAACATCAGGCGCAGCCTCTACATCGGCGATGTGCTTTACACAGTCTCCAACAACAAGATAAAGGCCAGCGCGCTGGCAGACCTGACGGAGCTGAAGACGCTGGTGATAAGCAACCAGACTGAGGCGCCATATGTAATGATGGAATAGGGCATGAACGCAAGCCTTTTATTTCTTTCTATCAATATTGGTCCAGGATGGTAACATGCCGTTTGACCTTGACGCCCCTGCAGGAATAGCGCCCCTTTCCTTTGACACGAACCAGTACATCAGGAGGCTGAAGACCGCGGATGGCGACACGCGCTTTCTCAACCTCAGGGAAATTCTCACCCCGGCGGATGAGCACGGCTTCGGCGTGATAGCCGCCAATGCGTGCACGCCTGAGATGGTTGATGCTGTCATGGATGCCGCTTGGAATACGGGCTCTCCGGCGATAATAGAGGTGGCTGAGTCCCAGATGGGCTACGCGCTGCTCGGAAGGGAACTGACGGACAGGCTGGAAAAATATGTTGACCTTGTGGAAAGGGGATACGCGGACAGGGCGAGAACCAGGGGCTACGCCGTTCCAATATGCCTGCACGTTGACCATCTTCAGAAGGACTCCAGCATCGCCTATGCGGCCGCGAAGGCAGGCTTCACGTCGATGGAGCTGGACTTCTCCAAGCAGCCGACCGAAGACAGGGTTGCAGCCTCAAGGATGAATGCCGAAAGATGCAGGCCGATAATAGGCGCGCTGCATCCGCTGGGCATAAGTTTTGAGGTGGAAGAGGGGGAGATAGGCGATGCCAAGGCAAGGAAGGCGCAGAAAAGGGAGGACATAGAGGCTGAGATAACAAGGCCTGAGTATGCCGTGCCGCTGGTCGCGGCGACAAGGCCTGAGGCGCTCGCAGTCTTCGTCGGCTCTGCCCACGGCGAGGAGGAGAAGCCGTTCATATTCTACAGCAGGATAGGCGAAATCAGGGAGGCGCTCAGAAGGGAGGGGATTGACGTCCCGCTGGTCCTGCACGGGGGCACAGGGCAGACGAACGAGGGCTTCCAAGAGGCTGCGAGGCAGGGCGCCAGAAAGTTCAACTATGCCTCAAGGTTCTGGACAATACAGGACAAGCGCATCATGGCAGACCCTAGGGGCGCGGCCATCATGAAGGAAATGGCCGAATACGCCGCGGCAAAGGGCAAGAAGAGCGGACGTTATGTTTTCAACGATTTCGTGGTCAGG
>VGIZ01000040.1 GCA_016867675.1 Candidatus Aenigmatarchaeota archaeon
TATCTGGAGCTGGCTCAGACCGCCCGCTTTCTTCATGTCATAATATTTGTCTATGGTTTCGGCATACAATCCGTTTCTAAGGAGGTTGTTCTTTATGTTGCTGAGCAGTTGTTTCTTTTCCTCATTATACCAGTCTCCAAGGACAAGGATTTTGAGCCTGCGGACAGTTATGAGGAGGTCAGTCTCCTTGTCCTTAAGCCGCCTCCTTATCTCATCCCCCATCTTCCTGAATTCTGGCGTATCATAATCTGGTATCTTCCTTTCCAAATCCTTCTTGACTTTTTCAAAATAGCTGTCCATCAGACCATCTATGTTATAATTATCGCCGTGCATTAAGATATTCTCTCCTTGTCAGTTCTGATTGAACAAATATCCTACTTCCCCAAGTCCTTCCTGTCCAGGATGCAGATGCCTGACGACGACGGGGCGTCCTTCTCCATGCCGGCCAGCACCTTGACCCCGCGCGACCTGGCGGCATAGGCCAGCGAATGCGTGACCTTGCCGTCAAAGACAACGGCATTCGCGTTCTCCATGCTGCGGATGGTGCTCTCAATCTCGCCCACGGGCACGCGGCCCATGACATTGCCTTCGGAGTCAAGTATGCATGCGGCGCGCGTGCCGACAAGCTCGTCCAGCATCCTGCCGAACTCCTCCTTCTGCCTCGCCGTCAGCCTCACCGGCTTTTCGTCCTCGCGCCTGCCGAAGCCCATCTTGCTGAACAGCCCGCCATCGCGCGGCCTCTCGCGGCCGCGCCTTTCATACCTGTCCCTGCCGCGCCTCTCATCCGCGTAGCGGTGCCTCGGCCTCTCATCGCGGTATCTCTCCACCCTGTGCAGCCGCGGCTCTGCCTCGCGCTTTTCAGCGGGAGCTGCTGGAGCCTGCGCGGCAGCCGCGCCTTCCGCGCCGCCGTTGGCAGCCCTGGCGCCGTTGAAGCCCTCCTTCAGGTATTGCGCAAGCGGTATCTTCTCCCGCAGCGCCTTGAAGACCTCCTTCTGGGTCAGCTCCTCCACCTCCTTGCCGCGCGGCGCCGCTGTCACGAAATCCACGTCAGCCTTCAGCGAGAGCTCCTTTATTATCAGCTCGCCGCCGCGGTCGCCGTCAACAAACGCGGTCGCTGATTTCTCCTTTGTCAGCTCAGCCACAGCAGGCGGCACAGAAGTTCCCTCAATCGCTATCGTGTTCTTGACGCCGTAGCGGAGGAGGTTGACGACATCAGCCCGACCCTCCACTATTACGATGCTCTCGGAGTCCAGCAGGTTCGGCCCGCACGGCGAGCCCTTGTAGTTGGTTATCTCGTCCGTCCTCACAGCCGCCTTTATCTGCTCCGAAACCTCGTCCACATTGGGCACGCCTGACTCGGACAGCCCCTTAAGGATTTCCTTAGCCTTGTCCACGACGAACTTCCGCTTGTCAGACCTCGTGTCCTCAACCGCAATCAGCTTTATCTCCGCGATGCACGGCCCGACCCTTTCTATGGTCTCCAGCGTCGCCGCAATCAGCGCGGTTTCCGCGCCGTCCAGCGAGCTCGGGATTATTATCTCGCCCTCGGAATTGCCCTCCTTTATCTCCATGTTCACTTCTATGCGACCTATCCTGCCTGTGCGCTGGAGCTCCCGCAGGTCAAGGTCAGAGCCTAACAGACCTTCTGTCTGGCCAAAAACAGCCCCTATGACGTCGGGTTTCTCAACAATTCCCTTCGCCTTTATGCTTGCCTTTATTATATATTTCGTAGAAGTTGGCGCCAGTTTCGCCATAAGAATCACCTTTCTCCTTTTCAATCAAAGCCGCTGCTGAGCCTGCAGCCAGCCCTTCAATCTGCGTTATTCCTGTTTCCTTCATGAACATCCGCCTCAGCCTCGGATTCGCCTTTATGCGCCTGCGCTGGAGAAGCTTCAAAAGCTTCGCGCAGAGCCGTTTTCCCTCTTTGTCAAAGTCTGTTAATATGACAAATGACTTCTTTTCGTCCAGCCGGTCGACAAAGTCCGACAGCGGCTGTCCGTTAATCGGGATTACATCTATTAGACCCAGAGTTTTTAAATGCCGCTGCAAGGAGCTTCTGCCCTGCAGGCATTTAAATGCCTGCATAACGGGTGCCTGTTGCAGCGCATTTAAAGCTGCGGCATCCTTCCTGCCTTCCACGATGAGCGTGTGCTCGGAGAGCTCCCTGAGCATGGCCAGGAAGGTCTCAGGGTCTTGTATTTCCATCATTCTGATAGGGGCGATATCTTTATAAATCATAATGTCACTATTTAAAAGTGACATAAGGTGTTGTTATGACTGCATACGAGAGTGTTGCTGACGGGCTGAAGAAAGCTCTGACTCATCCAGCTGGAGCTGTTGCTGCAGGGCTTGGCACAGCATACGGCGTGAAGGAAGGGCTTGACCATGCCTACATGAGCCTCTGCCCGTTTGCTGCATCAGGCTGGATTCCTGACATGGACAGGTTCATGGCAGTCGCGGACGGCATTGCTGCACTAGGCGCGGGCACAGCGGTTGCCGCGGGGCTGATACGCACGGGCATCAGAAGAAGAAGGGACGAGAACCATGCTGTGGTTGAGGCGTTCAACGCCGGTCTCAGTCCCGAGGGACTGGCGGGTTCAACAGGATACTCAAACCGCAGGATAGAACGCATTCTTGCAAGGGCTCAGGCTTCCGGTGACCTTACCAGAGAGTACCGCGCTGGTGACTATTGCAGCGGCGCTGACCAGTAGAATATAGCTTGTACCAATGATCGCATTCCCGCCGACCCTTCAAAAAACTGCCTCAGGTAGCCCACAATAACCTCCATGGCAAGGTTTCTTTCCGACTCGTCTGCTGCTGGCAGGGGCGGGTTTTCCACGTCGCATGCATCGCCGATGCCGTTCCCATTACCATCCGCTTGGTCCGGGTTGTAAGTGAAGAAGCAATTGTCAACGTCATCCAGCACACCGTCGCTGTCCATGTCGCTGGTCACTGCGGTACAGTCAAGCCTCATCAGGTTTATCCTCGCATTCGTCGCCGAAGCGAACGTGCCCTGCCTGAAGCCCAAGACCAGCATGTTGTCGCTTGAATTCACGCTCTGCTGCCCCGCTGAAACCGAATAGCTTGCCGAGCCAAGGGTTGTAACGTTGCACTTTGAGGCTATCTCGCTGTCCTCATACCTGTAGACCTCGGCATTGGACATGTTCACGAAATCATCAGGATTCAGGATGAATGTCTTTGTAACGTTCTTAAGCGGTCCGGAGTCCATGAATATCTGGTAAGCTGTCCCGTCAAGCCTGAAGAATGCAGGTTCCCTCAGAAGATATACGGATTTTCCGCCTTCCACCCTTATCTCGCCTGGGTTGGATTTGTCGCCCGCCTGCCTCCTTGAGCTGTCGCCCTTCTCCTGGACGCATTTTTCCATGTTCTCTAGGAATTTCCTCAGCTCGTCCAGCTGCCTGTTGACCTTTATTATATGCAGCTTGATTGTGGCGGCGACCGAGCCCGTGTTCGCCTTGTATTTTATCCTGAGCTCCTGGCCGGATGCCGGCGGTTTGGCAAGCGTTATTACAGCGCCCCTGCCACTGGTGCCCGGGTCAAGGCTGAACGGATACTCGGGGTCTTCGCTGTTCAGCGGCTTCCATCTCGTAAACCATCCGCGGTATTTCTCAACCACCACGTCATTCTCGTCAACAATGCCGTAGGGGTCACCGTTCCAGTCAATAAGCGGGCGATGCTCTATGGTTACTGTATTAAAGGAGCCATCCCCCACCACATTCTGCGGCGAGCCGTATTCTGTCATGTCAATGAGATTCAAATCAATCAGCGTGCCGTCATAGATTACATTCTTCCTCACCTTGAAGTCGTCGCTGCTCATCGCCTCTATGTTGTAATTTATGTTCTCCTTCAGGCCCATGACCACCTTCATAATGGTTGCATACGGTATCTCAACGTTGATGGGCTCCGCTTTCCTAGGGGTTATCCGGTCAAAGGGGCTGCTCCGATCCACTCTCGCGTTCGTTTTCTTGTCTAGGATATGGTAGAAATCAGCGCCGTCTGCGACTTCGATTATCTCCTTGCCATTGGGATTTATGGTTATCTTCAGCTCAAGATTTTCCTCTATCCATCTGGAGTCGTCTTCCCCCGTTGATGGAATCTTGTCATTTATCTCCTTGTTTGAAATCAGGCTCTTGTACAGCGGCGGGTTGGATATGCCCATTTTATCACCCAATACCTTGATGGCGTTTACAGCCCTTACCCTGAACACGCCGAACAGGTTCACGTCCAGGCCGCCGGTCCAGTCGTAGTATGCCACCCCAATCTTCATCCTCATTATGATTGTCTTAGGCAGGCCTGCATAGTGGTCTTTGCTGCCTTCATCATAGCGCACGTCATTGAGTTCAACGTTCGTCTCCACCGAAGCGTCGGGAAGCAGGGGGAACCACTCGCCAGTTATATCCACCATTGAAGCGTCGCCGTCGGCGCTCAGTGAAGCCCCGAAGCTCTGCGGGGACGGGCATGACCGGCAGACGCCGCTGATGCATTCGCCCTTTCTCTCAACTTCCACTGGCTGCTGGTTGCCTTCCAGAAGGTAAGTCCCAGACGGCTTTTTGGCAGGCGCAAGCCCTGAAAAATACATATCTTCTGGACTCACGTATTCTTTGTAGGTGCATCTCGTGCCGTCGGGTTCAAGCGTGTCGTGGCAGCCTGTGTCGTCGCACTCGCATTTCATGCAGTCGTTCTCGGGGTCGGACGGGCATGGGTAGCACGCCCCGCCAAAGCACCTGCCGGGCACCTTCCCGCCCGTATAATCGGCATTGCATTGGACCCCGTTCGGCTCGTTCTGGACATCACATCCCATGGCGGTGCATGAGCAGCTCTTGCATTCACCGAGGGTTGTCTGGGCAGGGCATTCGCACATGTAGCCGGCAGGTATGCAGGTGTCGCTCAGGCCGTCCTTGTCCCTGTCGCAGCAGGTCTGGCCTCTGCCGCAAATCAGCCCCGACATGTCTGGTGCTGACTTTGGTGTTGTTTGGCCGTACGGGATGTAGAAATTGGGGCAGCATTTTTCAGTCGCCAAATCAAAACACTTGCCTCCACAGCAGCCGGCATATGCCGAGCATCCGGTTTCGAAGACATTCCTGCATTCGTTTATGTACCATCTTATGTCGGGGTCATAATTATGGATGAAGTATGTTATGGGCGTGTAATCATACTGGCTGAGGTATTTCGGTATGCAGTAGCCCGAAAGGTCATTGTCTGTCCCGCCTCCCCACGTGGTGCAGCCGCAGGTGCAGCTTTCCCTTGCATCTTCGGCGTTGGCGAGTGCCGGGATTAGAAGAATGCAGGCAAGCGAGGCAAAGAACGAAAGGCACAGGATTTTATTGCCCATACCCAAAGCTTGTCATTTGTCAATAAAAACATGCCAGGAAGCACGTCAGGCATTCAGAAGCTCCAGCACATCCCTGTGCGTGATAATGCCCATGAGCTCGTTTTCCTCAACGACAGGAAGGCAGCCGTAGCCCGACCTCATCTTGTCTATGGCGACCGCGAGGTCGTCCTCGGGGCTGACGGTGACGACGTTCGCGTTCATGACCTGCGTCACAGGCAGCGTCTGTGCCTTGAGGTCGTGCAGAGCGTTCTTGGATTTCAGGAAGGAGATTATGTCGTATGGCGTGACGATGCCCAGCAGCACGCCCTTGGTCGCGACAGGCAGCCGCCTGTATCGGGTGCGCACCATGATGCTGGCGACGTCGGCGACGGACATGTGCTCCCTGGCTATCATTGGCTTGGCGACCATCGCGTCGCGGACTGGTATGCCTGTCCTTCCCCTGACCCTGTGCACGAAGCTGGACTCGGAGACAAGGCCCGAGAACTTTGTCCCGACCAGCAGCGGGCAGGAGTCAAGGTTGCGCTTCTTCATGCCTGCAAGAACCTTTGACACCGAGTGCTTGGGCGTGACAGCCTCGGCGTCCGTTTCCATTATGGCCTGGGCCTTCGTGTTGAACCTGCCTGAAAGGAACTTGGAATACTTCGCACCGCCGCCGAGGAAGTCCAGCACGTCAATGGCCTTTATCATGCCGTGGTAATGCATCTTCTCGTCGGTGACAGGAATCCTGTTGTGCCCTTCCAGCACGCTCTGGATGACCTCGGCGGCCTTGCTGCCGAGCAGGTGCGTCCTGATGTCCTGATGGGCTATGTTCGTGACAGGGTGTTCGGGGTCAACAAACCTTGAGAAGTCGATCATCCGCATCCAACCACAACACACTCTTGTCAGGAAAGTTTATATACAATATTAATGCCCCTTGTCCAATATTCTACATGCAGCAGACAACGAAGCGCCTGCTTTCGCAGGTTCTTGAGAGGAC
>VGIZ01000041.1 GCA_016867675.1 Candidatus Aenigmatarchaeota archaeon
GTCACCTCTATGACAAGCTCGTATGTCTCGCTGCTCAGGTGCGGGACGAGCCACTCAATCCTGTCAGCCAGCCCGTTGCTGTTGGCGTCAATGGGCTTGAACTCAACAGGCTCCCTTGCCCCTGAGGCGCTGTTGATGTGGTAAAGGCGGACTGAGCTGGCCGGGGCTTCCGGCGATATTGCGGTGTAGGCTTTAACGTTGGCGTAATGCACGGGCGAAGAGATTGTGATGAGCTTCCTGCTGCCGTCAACCTGCTGCTCCGTCGCCTCCGGGGCTTCGGTGTAGAAAACATTTTCACCCGTTCGCTCGCTGCCGGCCGCGGCCATTCCTGTAACCGCGGAAGCGGGTGCTTTCTTTATCCATTTGACGGGCTCGCCTATTACGGCGGGCTGCTGCACGGCGCCCGCAGGGACGGCGCCTGCGGGTGAAGCGCCGCCTGACGCCGCGTTGTCCGGGTGCGGCGGTTGTGCGTCAAGGACGTTGCCTGAAATCTGCAAGTCGTTTGCAGTAAGAACCTGCGCTGCAAAGGCTGCGGCTATGAGGATTATCGGCACGGCGAATATCCAGAACCTCGGGATTCTGGTTTTTTGCCTGCCGCCCTGCCTGCTGTTCAGCTTCGCCTGCCTTTTCAGAGCCTCTTCCCTGGAGCTGCCGAGGTAAACGCTCTTCGTCCTGCCGTGCCTGGTCCTTACGGTGGTGTAATAGTAAGGCCCGAACCTCTTCCCGCCCTCGCGCCTGTAGGTCTTGTAAATTATACCCACCCGAGCATAGCCTGCGAACTTGCAGCACACATGAGGCTTCCGCCGCGGCAGAAAATAAAATGTGCCACAAGTCAATTATAATTCGTCAGCCCTGCTTATATAGTATATTAAGAACGGCTCTGACAAGTTGTGTGAGAACTGATATCAGTTCTCACGGCTATGCGCCCGCAGAAAGGGCGCATATTATTTCGGGATGAGTTGGCGAATGAAGCTGCTGTGCGGCTAATGAAAAGTACTCCGCACCCTGCAAGCTGAGGGGCTTGTCTGGTGGTTATTATATGCATCCAGAATCTAGTTGGCAGTACCCGCCAGTCGCTCCATTACATCTTTTCCGGCGCCTCCATCCCCAGCAGGTGGAGCGCGTTCCTCATCACCGCGCGCACAGCCTCGACGAGGACCAGCCGCGCGTTCCTGACATCTTCCTCAGCCTTCAGGACAGGCAGCATCTCATAGAACTCGTTGAATGTGATTGCCAGCCTTGTCGCATAGCCCGCCACCACATGCGGGTGCATGAGCCTCGCGGCCTGCTCAACCACGTCAGGGAACTCATTTAGGATCTTTATGAGTGCCAGCTCCTTCTCCTCCTTCAGCATGCCGACGTCCCTGATGAGGTTCTTTATCGGCGCGGCCAGCTTCTCGCGCTTCTTCGTGCCGCTCGCCTTGGACATGATGGAGCACGCCCTCGTGTAGGCATACTGCAGGTAGGGTCCGCTGTTCTCGTCAATGCTCGCCGCCTTCTGCGGGTCGAAGACTATGACCTTGTCAGGCCCTGTGTTCAGCATGGAGAACTTTATCGCGCCGAGCCCGACCTGCTCCGCTATCTTCTTCAGCTGCCTCTTCTTCATCTTCGGGTTCTTCTTGAGCGACTCCTTCTCCGCAAGCCTGACCATCTCATCGCGCAGGTCGTCGTAGAGGATGACGCTGCCCTCGCGCGACTTCATCTTCCCCGTCGGCAGGTTGACAAGCTCGTACGAAAGGTGCTCCTCCCTGCCGGCGGCGGGCGACTTCGCCAGCTCCAGGGTCCTGAATAGTTGGTTGAAGTAATGCTTCTGCTCGGAGCCGACCACATGGACTATCCTGTCAGGCCTGTACTCCTTCATCTGCAGCGCGGCGAGCCCGAGGTCCTTCGCCGAGTAGAGCGGGTTTCCCTCCTTCGTGAGCAGGACAAACACACCAAGGTCTTCAGAATTCAAATCCACTATCACGGCGCCGTCGCTCTTCTTGGCTATCTTCCTCCTGAGGAGCTCCTTCGCTGCCTTCGCGCCGGGCTTCTCCACCTCGCTCTCAAAGTAAAGCCTGTTGAACTTCACGCCGAAGTCCCTGTAGATGTCCTTGAAGTAGCCCAGGCTCCATGAGCGCGTCTTCTTCCACGCCGCGAGGATTTTCTTGTCCCTCGCGTAGAGCTTGCTGTTTATCTCCTCAGCCTCCTTCCCGACCTTCTCGCTCTCCTTGGCCTTCCTGCTGGCCTCGGCATAAACCTCGCCCAGCCAGCGGCCTTTGCTTTCCTTGCCCTTCGGCGCCCTGCCCTTGTGCAGCTTGATGAAGCCCCACAGGCATTTGGCGACATGGGGGCCGATGTCTCCCTGGTAATTGGCGCGCACGACCCTGTAGCCCGCGGCTTCCAGTATCCTTGACAGCGACTCGCCGTAGCTGATGTTCCTCACGTGGCCTATGTGGAAGGCCTTGTGCGTGTTGGCGTGGCAGAATTCCACCATGACCTTGCCTTTGGGTTTGGCTGCTTTACCAAAATCCTTGTTCCTGTCGGCTATCTGCTGCAGCACGGCTATGTTCATCCTGTCCCAGTCGGCGTAGAAGTTGACATAGGCTCCGATAGCATTCGCCTCGCGTATCATCCCCGTTGGCTTTATTTTGTCTGCAATCTCCCTTGCTATCAGCCTCGGGTCCTTGTGCTGGCTCTTCGCGAGCAGGAAGCACGGCAGCGCAAGGTCGGCGCCTATGCCCCCGGGCGGCTTCTCCAGAAGCTCCTCTATCTCGCTGCGCGGCAGGTCCGCAGCCGCATGGATGGCGTCAACCACATCGAACCTGAAACGGCTGGACGGCATCATGGAAACCACACACCCTCAATCGCTTAAAACCTTGCATCAGCCAAGGCGGCCAAGCAAGCCCGTTGACGAGAGCATGGCGCAGGCCAAATTTGTTTATAATTGTATAGTCTGTTAATAAGATTATAAACCTGCATTCACCGAACAAGCCAAGCAGGTCCGTAGTCAGGAGGAAGGCGCAAGTTAAACCCTCGCATGCAACAAAGGAACAAAGCGAGTCCGTCGCCAAGAGAATGGCGCAAGTAATCAGCCCCGTAGTACAGCGGCCAAACCCTTTAGCCCTTCTGAGAGGGCTAAAGCGTTTGCGGAAAGTAAGCTTCCGCAAGCGTGAAAGGGCTAAGTATACCCGCCTTTGGTTTCGACAGATTCCAAAAATCTGACGGCGCGAGCCGTGTGAAAGAGATAGTGGGTGACCGAGGTTCGAATCCTCGCGGGGCTATGGCTGAAACGGTGATAGCTCTGCTTAGCGATAGAATAGGGCATCTTACTGGAGCATCTGCCCAAGCGAGCTGCTGAAAGTGGCTGCTGTGTCACCCATATGACTTACCCTGTAGAACACCGAAGCCACTACAAACCTTTCAGTTGGCTCCGAGATGCCATTCAACAAACCATTATACATCTGGGAGTAAACATCTCTCGCTCTCTGGCATACTTTGTCAAGGTTCATGTAGCTGTCTGGGTTGGCAGTGTTCTTGAGCTTATCAAGAAGACCCTTTCTCAATTCTTGGATAGCGGCTGCATCACGATTCAAGTCGTGCTCTGAATTATCTGTGGAGATGCACTCTCCATCTTTGAGAAGAATGTATCCAAGCATGTGTTTGAATATTCTTTTGTGGTTGAATCCCAGCACTTGCTCATTTCTCCAGTTTGTATTCCTTGAACGCCACCGCTTGTCATAAACAGCCAAACATCACCCATACCTGAAATCATGGGGAGCATCATGGTAACATCAATCGTCTTGTTGGCTATGTCCAATATCACAGTCTCCACAGAATCAGAGTTTGAAACAGTGTTCTGTGAATAAATGTTGTAGAATGTGGAGTTTATCCTCTTTGATATGGCTGATACAGCCTTGATCTCCGAGAGCGAAATATAAGCTTCTTTGAATGTGCCGTTGTCGGATGTTTTCAGTTCAGCTATCTTGGCTGGGTCGCACTCACTCACATAATACATGGAATCAAATGTGTCTGATGCCTCACCTGTGTATGGATGCAGAGGGCAGATAGTTGAATAATCAAATTGCATATACTGACCTTTGCTTTGAAACAATTGTTCGCTGCTAACCTTTGCGAAATGACTCCAGTAATTCAGCGAGTAGTCAGTGAGATTACCATCAATTATAACGAGGTTCGCCTTGTCAGCATCAGAAACGCAGCCTGACATCGCAACAATAAGCAGTATCGGAAGAATTAGCAGGAACTTGTGCCTCATATAATATTATTATCCAACCGCCCATTTATATGCCAAGTCACTTTCAGGGTATCCCACCGAGGCTTGAGTTAACGGTAAACGATGCGAACGAAGTCTATTATTTAGCGATGATATAATCGCTACAACGAGCTGTAACCAGTTGTTGGCTAAAAGTTCAATAGGCTCAAATGGTGGGGCTATGACCGAAACGGTCAGGCTCTTATCGGGGCTATGCCTGAAACGGTGATAGCTCTGCTTCTCGGTTCACGCATTAAATACAGGTCGACAACTATAAGCAGATGGTCTGATGGACGGGTATTTTGACGAGGCCAAGAGGGTGTTGGAAGAGAAGATACCTGAGTTTGATACGCCAGAGTTCAGGCGAATGAGAGATGAAATTAGGAAGAAGCTCACGGACAAGGAAGCTGACCTTCTCATAACAGTCCGCAGGCTCAAGATTCTCGTGCTTGGTGATTGGTTCACTGCTGAGAAGAAGCAGTTGCTAAGCGACATAAAGAACAACCTTCTGAAGAACGGCCTCTATGCTGAGACCATAGACAGGTATTACGACATGAACAAGTCAGGTGGCCTCAGCCAGCTCCAGATATTGGAAACGTGCTGCATAAACCACCAGCTAATAGTTTTCATCGACGGCGAAGGTAAAGGGACGCTGACTGAACAAAACTACCTGTGCAGCAACTATGTCCTTCATGGCAAGATACTTTTCTTAATAGATGAGGCAAAGTTTGATAAGTTCAAAGACAATCCAAGCGAATACATCAGGGATTTTCCAACCATAATAACATACAAGGGAGATGAACTGACCAATAAAGTCGTCACATATTCAAAACTTCGGATTTACAGGCTGGCCAACATAATCAAGAAGCAGGAATCGGCTGGTGCTGGATTACGCAGTCCGAATTACGAGCCTTGGAAGGAGCGGCTGAAGGGGAAGAAGGGTTATAAGCCATGAAGGGGAACTATTAACAGGGCGATGGATATGGGCGAGAACATAAAGCGTCTGAGCGTGGAAGCGTCCAACATGAAGACCATACTTCTTCAGAATAACAATATAGACATACTTCTTTACCTTGCCAAATACAATCCAAACGTCACCACCAAGGAAATAGAGGAAAAGTTTGGCAAAGATTCAGCGGAAGGCCTCAAGGGTCTCATGTCATTCAACCTCGTCAAGGAAGAAAATTGCAACCTGACACTCACAGAGGAAGGTATCTTCCAAGTCGAGGGGCTGCTTACGCTGGCGGCGTGAGTGAATGCGGAAGCATAAAACCAAGTAATATTTTCGTTTACTCCTTTCTCGTAAACTCGTAATTTCTCCAGACGTGTCCCAGAGAATGGCTTTCATTCACAATCTTGAATTTGAATCCAGAACGAACAGCCAATTCCTCGAGTTTTGGAAACGAATCGTCCTGCAAATCAGCATGGCACAAAACCATCTTTCCATTGGCTTTGAGATGTTGAGGAGCCTTTCTGAATAACTCTTTGTGATATTTGAAAGATGGGTCGAATAATGAGTGGAACTCCTTGCTTTTCTCGGGATAATCTACAATAGGAAGATTCGCTATTATGAGGTCAAATTGTTTGCCATAGGCAACTTCCGAGAAAAGGTCGCTTTGGTAGACGCTTATCTTGCTTTCAAGATGATTTAACCTGACGTTGCTCTCTGCACACTCCACGGCTGGAATGTAAATGTCAACAGCTTCCACATGCTTTGCACCTGCAAGAGCTGAACATATAGCAAGTATTCCAGTCCCTGTTCCGATGTCAAGCACAGCTTTTCCCCTCAAATCACCAAATTGGTCAAAGACTGTATGCGTGCTTTCGGAGAATGGAGACGATGGTGGGAACACGAAAGGGAATACATCTATTGAAATCATATGCGAGCGATATTTCAATTCCATCCTGTATGAACCATTCCTCGCATCAGAACTTATCTTTTTGATGAAGTCTCTTGTCAATGCTG
>VGIZ01000042.1 GCA_016867675.1 Candidatus Aenigmatarchaeota archaeon
GCGGGATAAAGTGACAAGGGATACAGACCCAGTATTTTCCATCCTGCTTAAAAGCAGGAACAGGATAACCAATGTCGGTCTGAGGGTTGTTATCACCTCTTTTTTGATAGATGATGGGAGATTCAAAAAAGGAAAAGTTGAGAACATATCGGAAAACGAGGTCAAGATTTTTATTGACGGGACCGAAGGTGATGTCAGGGACATGTTAGAAAAACTCAGAACAAGACTGGACAAAGCGAGCGAGGACAGCTCGCTTTTGATACCAAAACCGATAGAAATCTGCGAGCCTCAAATAGTCGGGGCAAACCCGCATGCCATGGAACTGCCGAATCTTACCGATTTCGCGCAATCCCTGATGCTGGAACAGACAGGGAAGGGCGTCTGCGTAATGACTACAGGCTTCGGCTCGCTGGGCAAGAAATTTGATGAGGGCTTCGTTTCCCTCGGCAAGAAATTTGATGAGGGCTTCGTTTCCCTCGGCAAGAAATTTGATGACGGTTTCAATTCTCTCGGCAAGAAGTTCGACAATATGGCTGACATCCTCAAGGAATATCTGGAAAAACAACGATGACGTTCTATCATATGCCGACGACATTTATGGGCTGGAAGGCCTATCTCACGGAACAGCGCCATGAAGGTTATTAAGGGCGTCCGGACAAAACTTCTGCGTGGCTTGTGGGAGAGGGGTGGCATGCTTGGGGCGCTGTACGACACGATTGTCTGGGTGTTTGCTGTCATCTACAGGTTCATCATCGTGGCAATGGAGACCATAAGGGACCATGAGTTCAGGACGCTTGGGTTGCTGCTCGTCACCATGCTCGTGATAGGAACGGTCTTCTATATGGAGGTTGAGGGGTTGAAGCCGATAGACGCTTTCTATTTGAGCGGGATAACCATAACAACGGCCGGCTACGGTGACATAACCCCGAAGACCGATGTCGGCAAGCTGTTCACGGTCGCCTACCTTTTCACAGGCATAGGCATACTGCTGAGCTTTGTCAATGTGATCGCTAACCACGCGCTCAAGAACAGGATAAGCGTGAGGCTGGACGGCGGGTTCAGCAGGCTCAGGGTGCCGCGGCCGAGAAGGGCTGTGCGCGCCAGGTTCATGCGGTACAGGTACAAGGCGAGGTAGCTAGGCTGCGCCGGGTGGCTCGTATGCGGTGCAGTTGCCTGACCTGAACAGCTCCCATTCCTCGCATATCCTTCCGTCAGGCAGGATGCAGTAGCCGACCTGCCCTTCAGGCGTGTCCGTTATGGTCAGGACGCCGCTCATGTTCTGCACGCAATAGACCGATGCGGGATTGGCTATCTCCACGTTACCGTTCTGGTCAGGCTGCCCTTCCTGCCCCTGCTGGACGCAGCCTGAAACGAGGACTGCAAGCCCCAGAAGCAAAATCAGCGTCAGGTTTTTCGCTTTCGGTTCCATAAGGAATGTGTATGACAGGTTGGTTAATAAATGTGGTTTGTTTTATAACCCAGCTAGCATAAAGTAAATTTCATGAAACAGCAAGGAGGGCGCTTCAGGCTCGGCGACGGCATACGCCCAATGTTATATCGCATTGAATTCAGGCCTGACCTGAAGAAGTTCGCGTTCAGCGGGAAGGAAAGCATTGCAATAGGCGTGAAGAAGGGGACAAGCAGGATAACGCTGAACTCATCGGGCCTGAAAATCAAGAGGTTTCTGGTAAGGCAGGGAAACTCTACCGTAAAATCGCGCATGCGGATTGACGCAAAGAACGAGCTCCTGACATTCAGCCTCGGAAGGATGCTGGAAAAAGGAAAGGCAGAGCTGGAAATCGAGTTCGATGGCGTCCTGAACGACCACCTGTGCGGCTTCTACCGCAGCAAGTACAAGTCAAAATCGCAGGGCAAGGGCGCGAAGGAAAAATACATGGCCGTGACGCAGTTTGAGGCGCCATACGCGAGGATGGCCTTTCCCTGCTTTGACCAGCCTGACATGAAGGCTACATTTGACCTGACGCTGGTGGTGGACAGGCGGCTGCAGGCCATATCCAACATGCCTGTAAAAAGAGAGCGCATCGAGGGTGATAAGAAGCTGCTGGAATTCCAGAGGACTCCTGTGATGTCCACATATCTGTTGTTTGCTGCTGTAGGTGAGTTCGAGTTCCTGGAAGGGAAGCACAGGGGCAAGGACATAAGGGTTGTCACCATTCCGGGGAAGAGGGAGCAGGGCAGGCTGGCGCTGGAGCTGACCATGAAGTTCCTGAAATACTTTGAGGATTACACAGGAATCCCCTATCCGCTGCCGAAGCTGGACATGATAGCCATACCTGACTTCGCAAGCGGTGCGATGGAGAACTGGGGTGCCATAACATTCAGGGAGCTGCTCCTGCTCGCCGACGAGAACACCTCGGTGCTGCGAAAAAGACGGCTGGCTGGGGTGATAGCCCACGAGCTCTGGCACATGTGGTCGGGCGACCTTGTGACCATGAAGTGGTGGAACGACCTCTGGCTGAACGAGAGCTTCGCGGACTACATGGCATACAAAGCAGTGGAGCATTATTTTCCTGAATGGAAGATAATGGAGGAGTTTGTGGAGTCAGAGACGGATTCCGCCTTTGACATGGACTCGCTGGAAACAACGCACCCCATAGAGGTCGCTGTCAATTCGCCGAATGAGATAGAGGAGATATTTGACGAGATAAGCTATGCGAAAGGCGGCAACGTGCTGCGCATGATAGAGGGCTTCATGGGAGAGGAGGCGTTCAGGCGCGGGGTGTCCAAATATCTTTCAAGGTTCAGGTATGGCAACGCCACGGCGTCTGACTTCTGGAATGAGCTGTCAAGATTTTCCAAGACAAACATCAAGGCTGTCATTGAAAGCTGGATACGCCAGCCAGGCTTCCCGTTGGTAGAGGCAAGAAGGGCGGGCTCATCGCTGCTTCTGAAACAGAAGAGGTTCTCGCGCAGGAGACATGCGCAGCTCTGGAAGATACCCCTTGTCATTCAGACAGAGGCGGGACTGCTGAGGGTGCTGTTTGACAGGAGGCAGATGAAGGTCCGGCTGAAGCCGGGTTCGGCATGGTTCAAGCTGAACCAGGAGCAGCGCGGCTTCTTCAGGACAAAATACTCTGACGAGCAGCTGGAGTCATTTGGCGCGGACATACTCAGCAAAAGAATGCATGCAATAGACAGGTGGGGGCTGCAGAATGATTTGTTCAACCTCTGCTGGATGGGCTGCGGGACCATTGACAGGTATCTGGACTTCCTGAAACACTACAGGAACGAGGACAGCTACCTTGTCCTGCTGGACATCTTCGCCAACCTCAAGGCAATATACAACGTCTTCCATGATGAATCTGCGCTGGAGGAAATATGGCCGCGTTTCAGGCAGCTTATGAAGGAGCCGTTTGAAAGGGTTCTGCGCGCGCTTTCATGGGAGCCGAAGGAGGGCGAGCCGCACGAGGATTCCATGCTGAGGTCGCTTGCTATCGGCTACCTGGGCTTCGCAAAGGACGAGACCGTGCTGAGGGGATCGCTGGAGAAGTTCATCAGGCGCTCGGAAAGCGGCGCGCGCATCCACCCTGATTTGGCTGGCCCTGTCTATGCCGTCGTCGCTGAAAACTTCCCCGAAAAATTCAGCGCGATGATGAGGCTTTACGAGACCGCGGACAACCTCGAGGAGAAGATGAAGGCGCTTGCGTCACTCTACAGGTTCACCAGCCAAGCGAAACTGAAGACCGCGCTGGATTTTGCTCTTTCGCCGAAGGTCAGGAGCCAGGACCTGAGGGGCGTGTTCGGAACCATAGGAATAAACCCTTCCTTCAGGGTTCTGTTTTTCCCGTGGGTGAGGAAAAACTGGGATGCTGTCGGCAAATTCCAGAAGAACCATCGTCTTTTCATGGACTTCCTTGAGTCGTTCATCCGCCTGTGCGCTGCCGGCGGGAAGGAGAAGCAGGTCAGGTCGTTCCTGAAGTCAAAAAATGTGAAGTTTGAAAGGACGAAGGCAAACGCCTTTGAGGAGCTGAGCATAAGCGAGGCGTTCGCCAGGAAGAACAGGGAAGTGCTGAAGAAATATCTTCAGACATGATTACCCTGATTATTCTGCGTCAGCGGCGTCGGCTGCTGGGACAGCCTCGCCTGCAGCATCAGCGCCAGTTGCCGGTTTTCTCTCGGCTGGAATGTAGAGCCCGGGCCTCCATATCTTTCCAGCGACAAAGGGGATGACCGTGCCCGCGTCCTCGCTCAGGCCTATGCCGAAAAGAAAGCCCGGATTCAGAGAGCCGCGCGCAATCGCTATGTGCCCTGCGCCAACCTCGCCCTTTATCCTGCCTATCTCAGCGCATGTGCCGTTCATGTCGGCCAGGGGGTCTGCATAAAGTATCTCAACGCTGTTCCTTACCACCACGCCGTCGTCGCCGAAGCTCATGGCAAGGTCCCTGTGCCCGCCTTCAGCCTTCTGCATCCTGTCAAAAAGCTCATAGACGCGCTCGTCAGGGTCGCCCAGCGACACCCCCCTGAAGTCGCCGACAAGATAGCCGTTGTGCGCCCGCGTGTATTTCCAAAGGGCATCCCTTGCGCCGCAGACAAGCAGCAGGTGCCTGTAGGCTCCTGCCTCGGCAGCCCTTTCTGCGTATGACCTGCTGACATCACACGCCCTTTCAAGCAGGCGTGGACTGAATGGAACCTCATCAATGTAAGCATCAGACATAATCATATTAAGATATGAACCTGCTTAAATACTTTTACAAATACACATTAATATGTCCAGAAGCAAAGGAAAGGCTAGCATTCGGTAGCATGACGAAAAGATGTTGGCTTGACGATGGGTTGTTCGGCAACTGTAGTTTAGTGGTAACCAACCACCTCTTATCTTACCCTGTTGGCAGAAGGGGAAATATCGGATGCTGCAACAATTGTTTACAATTGTAAACTTTAAATATATGCAGTTGTAAACTTTTATATGAAATTCAGAAATTTTGCCGAAGGTTTGTTGGGCTCAAAGGTAAAGGTAAAGGTCATCATGTACATGCTTTCTGAGAATGTGCCCACAAGCGAGAGGGAAGTTGCCAGAATCCTCAATGTCTCGCACATGGCTGTGAACAAGGTTATGAAGGATTTCCATGACTTTAACATTATAACACCATTCAAGATAGGCAATGTGATTTCATGGAAACTCAATGAAAGGAGCTATGCGTATGAAGCAGTTACAAATATTAAGCACATGGCAAAGTGGCCGCCTCTTGAAGACCTTAAGGCAAAAATTCGCAGTAAACTCTCAGGGTATGCCCTGAAGAGGGTCGCGATATTCGGCTCTGTTGCTGAAGGGAGGGAAGAGCCTGACAGCGACATAGACCTGCTGGTTATAACGGAAGATGAAAAGCAAAAGAAAGAAGTTGTAAGGGCTCTAGCCGGATTTTCAGACGATTGCATACAAAGATATGGGAATAGGCTTTCCCCATTTGTACTTACAGAAGAGGAGATTAAAAAAACTGCAAAGAGACGCATGGTTAAAGGTGCGGAGAAGGGCATCGTGGTTATATGAGAACAAGGGCGGTTGACAGGTATAAGGCAGGGGAATACCTCAAAAGAGCTGAGGAATGCAAAAATGCTATGAATCACAGTTATGACATGCGAGAATGGAACGCATGCGTTATAAATGCCGTGCACTCTGCAATAGCTGCAGCCGATGCATTTTGCATTCGGAGAACTGGCATAAGGCATGCCGGGGAACGGCATGAAGACGCATTGAGACTTTTTGTTGAAGCAGACCCGCAGGGTATTGAAATCAAGGAGGCAATAAGACATCTACAAAGCCTTCTGGGTGTAAAGACAGATGCGGAGTACGGGGAAAGGATGATGAAAGAAAATGATGCTGTCCTAGCAAAAAAGCATGCAGAGCGGTTTTTTAATTTTGTAGCCGGAAGGGTAAGATAAACTACTCCATCAGGTTCTTGACGAACTCTTCGGGCTTGAAGAGCCTGATGTCGCCGTAGCCCTGCCCGACGCCTATGAACAATATGGGCTTCCTGATGGCATAGCAGACTGACAGGATGGAGCCTCCCTTCTCGTTGACGTCAACCTTGGTCATCAGCACGGCATCCACGCCCACCGCATCGTTGAACTGGCGCGCCTGCTCCACCGCGTCGTTGCCTGTGAGGCTGTCCACGACCAGTATCTTCAGGTCAGGCTTGTTGACCCTGACCACCTTCTTCAGCTCCTCCATCAGGTTCCTGTCCGTGTGC
>VGIZ01000043.1 GCA_016867675.1 Candidatus Aenigmatarchaeota archaeon
ATCTGCAGGCGCCAGCATAAGGCTGGAATGCGGCTCTGTTTCGGTCAGCGGCCAGACCGGTTATGGAGCAAACGAGCTGTGTTCGGGGGCGCCTGCCGCAGAGAACCCGTCCTGCACCTTCAACTCGCCGTGGTCAGACGACGGGGCAAAGACGATTTACTGCAAGACTTACAACACCCAGTCCCTCCAGTACTCGCCTGAAGAAAAAAATGATGTGGTTTACAGCGACAACACGCCGCCGCGCTTCGTCTGGAACCTGCCGGCGCAGAACTACTTCAGGGGCGGCGCCAGCATCAGCATAGACGTGGCTGCGGCTGACCCCGCTGGCGGCGCAGGCATCAGCGACAACGCAGACTGCAGCCTCAGGATAAACGGCTCGTCAGCCTTCCACACAGGCACTGTGCTTTACTCGTCCGCCGCAGGCAAATGCCTCGGCATCATAACGCTTTCAGGCTCCATGGCTGAGGGCAAGGCAAACCTGAGCGTCAGCCTGGCTGATGCGGTGGGCAACTGGAACACCTCCTACAACAGGACAATAATAATTGACAACACCCCGCCGCAGGCGTGGATAAAGGGGCTGCCGGTGTGGAAGAACGCAAGCTCAGCAGGGACGGTCACCTTCCCGGTAAACTGGGGCGGCACCGACCAAAACAGCCCCACAGGAGGCGCGCTCACGTTCAACGTCCAGTACGCCGTGTTTGACTCCAGCGGCGGGCAGGAAATAGGTTGGACTGACTTTGTCACCTGGACAGGCAACTGGTCAAAATACTTTGGGCCGACAGATCCGCTGGACATGAGCACGTTGGAAAAGGCAAGGGTGTACGAAGGCAAGAACATATCCTTCAGCATAAAGGTCACAGACCAGGCAGGCAACTACCAGACCTACGGGCAAATACCCTATCCATTATGGGGCACGGTCATAGACACCACGCCGCCGTCATGCTCCATGGGTACGCCCAGCGTGATAGCAACAGGCAACAACTGGAACCGCAACGGCTTCTGGTTCGTCAACGGCAGGTACAATGTGCCGTGGGGCGGAACGGACACGACCCCGAGCGGAGGGGTTGCGTCAGGCGCGGCGTCCTACGATGTCAACATGCTGGTCGGGGCAAGCTGGAGCAATATAAATAACATTCTGTACTGCAACAACACCGGATTGACCTCAAGTGCCTGCGAAATCGGAGCCAACGGCCAGATTTACAACTTCAGCTGCCGCACGGTTGACAATGCAGGCAACATCGGCGCATGGGCATCGCCAAACGTCTCGGTCAAGGTTGACACACAGCCTCCAATGTCGTTCTTCAACCCGCTTCATGAGTGGATGGGCCGCCACCAGAGTGAATGGCTGGGCAGCGAATACTTCAACCTGAGCTGGAACGACAACATTGACCCATTCAGCGGCTTGGACGATTTCGGCGGCTCGGGCGTGAAATGCTTCTACGTGCGCTGGAGCAACTACACGACACGGGCTGATGCTGACCCCGCCAAGCGGTGGATAAACCTGGCCAGTGGCTACAACGCAGACCCGGCTTGCCTCAGCCCGACAAACAGGTCCTACAAATTCGGCCTCTACAACCTTGATACCATCCTGAGGGACGACGAGAAATACAACTTCAGCATAAAATCCGTTGACAACATAGGCAACTGGGAGGAATGGAATGAGTCAGGCACGGACGCAAGGAAGGTCAAGAACACCACCATAGACAGGTATAACCCAATCATCTTCTCATGGGTGAAGGATTCAACCGGCAGGCTGGTGCAGCCAGGCTACCTTGACCCCGCCAAGACAATATATGTTAATATAACGTCCAACGCTTCGGACAACATATCAGGCATACACTCCAACATCATATACCTGACCATAATCCAGAGGAACCTGAACAACTACATAAGCACCAGCAGCAGCCCGTCCAACTGCGTCGGCGGCAACTGGAACGCGTCAGACCACGGCGGCAACATCACATGCACGGTAAAGGTGGATTATGCCGAGGGCACGACGATAAACTACAACATAAATGCGACCGACAGGGCGAACAACACCAACTCAACCACGGGTGTTGTCACGACGCACCCGCTGGTCAACTTCCTTGTCCATCTGGCTGTGATGAGCCTGGGCGCAACAGCCGACATACCTGCGCAGGTCAGGAACCTTGAGAGCACAACACAGAACCTGACGCTTGGGCTTGAAGGCTTTTCCGCAGCGTCATTCCTGCCTGCTGACGAGCTCGCTTTCATCACCCCGTGCAGCACGCTAGGCAGGTGCGCCAACATAACACTTTCGCCGGGCGAGCAGAGGACCATATACGTCAGGCTGATGGCGAACGACATAACCAGCGGCGCAGAAGGGCTGAACATCTCAGCCATATCAAACCCCGGCGGGGTTGTTGACAACGACACGGCGTCAATAGTCGTTGGCTATCCCGCAGAATTCCCGGCGCTGGACGCCTGGTGGGCCGTACTGCTGATGATGGTGCTTGCAGCCGTGATGTTTTACAGGACCGAAGCATCGGTGAAAAGATAGGGCATCCACCACAAAAAGAAGAGCAGCCGCCTTTCCAGCCTTCCATTCTGTCAGACGGGAGTGCATTTTACTGTGAGACAACTTTATAATACAGATAACAAGTTGTGTTCGTAAGCTTCGCTCACGACACGCCTGACAACTATGTTGTCAGTAGCGTCTCGCAGTATGCGAAACAAGGAAATGTAATCGGTATTATTTCCTTGTTTCACTATAACCAAGAATGCAGATTTCATTCGTCCCCGGCAGGCGGAGCCTGCTGCGAGCCCTTCAGCCTGTCCAGCCAGAAATGCAGCCTGCCCTGCGACTTCTCGCTCTTCACCATGCTTGAGGTTATCCAGCTCTTCCTGACAACCCCTTCGGGAAACTCCCTGTTCTTCGCAAGCCACTGCCGCAGCCATTCCATGGTTATGGGGTTGCTGGAGTAGCCCGGCCCGACGTCGCCGTACTTCTTCTTCAGCTTCTCTATCTCCCCGTCGCGCGCCACCTTTGCCACTATGGACGCGGCGCCCACGACAGGATAGTTCACGTCAGCCTTGTGCTCCGCGACTATCCTGACGTCCTTGGCGGATTTGGAAAGTATCTTCACAAGCCTCTCGGGCTTCACGTCAGGGCTGTCCACATAGACGGCGTTCGGCCTGAGGAAGCTGATTACCTCGGACATCTTCATGAACTCCAGCCTGTTCAGGTCAACGCCCTGGCTGCGATAGCCGTCTATCTTGCACGGCCCGACCTTGAGAATCATGACGTCCTTCGCGAGCTTCTCTATCTCCCTGGCCAGATGCTCGCGCCGCTTCGGGCTGAGCAGCTTGGAATCCCTGACACCCAGGGCTTTCAGCCTGTCCAGCCTGCCCTCTTCAACCGAAACGCCTGCGATGACAAGCGGGCCTATGACAGCGCCTCTTCCAGCCTCGTCGATGCCTGCGATGATGTTTTCTGGCATAGTAATAATTGCATCAGCTTAATTAATTAGCGGTGGGAATTCTTCTTCAAGACTTAAAAAACTTCTGCTCAATACTCATCATGCAATGCGAAAAATCTGCTATTGCGATACCGGTGTATGGCGGCAAAAAAAGGCCCTTTTTTGGTGACATGGTTTTCCGATACCTGACGGAGCATCATGAAGGCAGTTTCGAGCCGATAGAAATGGAAATAAGGGATTATGCCGACGGGACACAGGAGGCGATGACCGAAGGCCATGTGAGGGGTATGGACGTCTATGTCATGCACCCCCTTGTGGCGCGGGGGGACCCGGCTGAGCATACCATGGTAGCCGCACAGATAAGCGACAACCTTCACCGCTCCGATTCCTGCGCCGTGATAGTTTTTGACCTCTACAACCCATGGAACAGCTTTGACAAAAGAAAAGGCAAGCAGCCGCTTACTGCAAGAACCGTTGCGGACAAATATGCTGCAGCCCATGTGGACAGGGTTTTTGCCATAGACCCACATTCTGACATGCTGGGCTTGGCCTATGGTCCCGGCTGTCCGCTGGAACCGCTGTCCATGCAGCGGCCCTTGGCAAAGTATTTCATGGAACGACATACATTGAGCGATGTGACCGTCTGCAGCCCTGACATAGGCGGCTATAACAGGGCTGAGGTATTCGCAGACCTGCTGAACGTCCCGCTGGTCGGGCTCAGGAAGAGAAGGTCAATGGACAAGGCGGACGAGACCAAGGTTATCGAGATAGTGGGCGACAGGAAGTTCGTATGTGGCAGGACAATACTTTTCAGGGATGATGTCCTCAGGACAGCCGGGTCGCTCGAGGCAGCCCATAAGGCGATGATGGAGATGGGGGCGAGAGACAGCTACATGATGGTCACGCATCTTGACCCCTGCGGACCAGCTACTGAGAGGATAAGGAAATCCGGCATAAAGGTCACAGGCACGAACACCGTTCACCTTGAACTGCCTCCGGAGGACGCAGCGCTTTTTGATGTGATGGACGTATCCCCTATCGTGGGCGAGGTTGTTTACAAAAGGGCCAACCACGAATCCATTGGCCAGTTTTTCAAGTCGTTCCCCGGCCCAAAGAACAGCAAACCTTAGCAGCTTCTCGGTGCTGCTTTTATAAAAGCCGTAGCTGGGGTAGTAGTAGCGGGGGTTGGATTTGAATTCGTCGAAAGCGTCCCCGCAGGGAAGCCATCTCCAACGACCTGCGGGTTATGAGCCCGCCGAGCATTTAGGTGATAAGCCATGATTTTGTAAGCTTTAGCACGTTTGTGCACTCGTCGTGTTTTATAATCGGTGGACACCTCTCAAAGACATCAAACATTTTCCTGATATCTTCTTTTGAGCGTATTTGCAGTCGATACATTTCCTTTTTGCGATTTATGCCGTCGTTTATTCTCGAAACCTTCAATATTGGAGCACTGAGCTTCAATTTATTTTTTACCAGTTCGAGCACACCGATGTGGGTGTTGAACAACAGCACCTGAGGCCTGACCCTTCCGTCAGGGTATCGTACTACACTTATGGTCCCTTCACCATCGATTAAGCCCACGATGTAGCTTTCGATTTCCATTGCTTATCATCTCCAGGCTGCTCTATTGCGGCCACATATGTGAGATCATATGCAGTCCCCGCTGAGTTTCCCAGAGATACTTAACTTATGAGGTTTGTACGGTTTATAAGCATTCCAGGACACTTCAGATTAAATAGATAGAAACCGAATAAAAACGTAACGGAGGGACCATGCCGCTAGGGCCGCTAGAGTAGTCAGGCATCGGAACGCCTCATCTATAAATAAGTTTCTGCCCAAAATTCAATAGGGAAATGGGAATGGTGGTCGCGTGATTAAGCGCATATGTGACATAGTTCTTCTTCAGGTTTCAGGCACTGACTCCAACATCTACATCATAGGCGACCACGCCGTTGACTCGGGCACGGGGCTCAACTTCACGAGGATGTACCAGCTCCTGAAGGCCGCGCAGATTGACCCGAAGTCCATAAAGGTCGTCGTCAACACGCACACGCACTATGATCACGTCGGCGGCAACGGCTACTTCCTGAATGCCAAGACAGCCATGCACGAAGCCGACGCGCCCGCGCTGGAGAATGCCGACGCCGAGATGTGCATGGTTGACTACTTTGACGGCAAGCTCAAGCCGCGCAGCGTTGACGCCAAGCTAAAAGACGGCGACAGGCTGTCCATCGGAGGTTATAACTTCCAGGTACTGCACACGCCGGGCCACACACCTGGCTCCATCTGCCTGTATGACGCTTCCAAAAAGATTTTGATAAGCGGCGACATCATCTTCGCCGACGGTATAGGAAGGATAGACGTGCCTGGCGGAGACCCTGATGCCATGCAGGTATCTTTGGACGCGCTGGCGAAGCTGAAGGTCGACAAAATACTTCCAGGCCACGGCGAGCCTGTCCAGTCAGGCGGCGGCGCAGTGATAGCAAAGCTTGCGAAGGCGGGCGTGAGCGTTCCTGACGAAGACAGCGAGGAAGAGGATGTTGACGACATAGTTCCGGTTTAATAGCAAACCGCAATAATTTCCAAACTTTTCATAGGCGATGCCACTGAGTTTCTTGAAACTCAGGCATGTCATGGCAGCAGCCATAGACATTTGCTAGTAGCGTATCTCAAAACAATGTTCAGATATTTTTGAGATACGCTATAACTATTTGTTTCTTAATGGCACGAAAATACAACCGCCATGGTTTTCTTCC
>VGIZ01000044.1 GCA_016867675.1 Candidatus Aenigmatarchaeota archaeon
AAACTTCCGCGGCTTCCCTGACATGAAGCAGAGCATATTCTCGTCGCTGGGCATATCGGACAGCGAGATGGCAAAGATAAACGAGGCAATGCAGCAGTTTCTGAACTCGCCGTTCGCCAACCTTTCGGCGGGCTGCCTCTCGTCGCTGGAGGAGGTGCAGGGCAAGGAGGGCCTGCGCGAAGTCACGTTTGAAGACGCGGCAATAAAGTCCATGGTTGAGGCCGCAGCGGGCGAGCCTGTCTCCGAGATGTACAAGCTGGAAAGCGGCGGCAGGACGCTTGTCATAGCCGCGATGTCCAGCGGCAAGCGCTGCTTCGCAACGCCCACGGAGTTCTGCATATGCTCATAGGGCTCATAGGCGGCGCGCGCCGAAGTCAAGCAGCGTCCTCCTGCCCAAAACCCTGCTTTGCTTCACGTATTCAGCGATAGGTATCCTTGTCCTTGTGTTGACGTACGCCAGTGCCTCTTCTTTCGTTGCGAATTTGAGTGGCGGCTTATCTTGATACGCATGCCTTGCGGTTTCCCTGACTACCCACACACCGAGGGGCACGACATAGCCCTCGGAAATCTCGCGGAACACAACAACCCGAGCCTGCTTCCTCATCTCAACAAGCTTCTGGACGCAGGCAATGCGCGACGCATAATAACCCCCACCTTCATTTTCAGCATATGTGGTTCTCCCATGAAATGGTTCGTATTCTTCGATTATCTCAGTGCTCTTCAGGCTCTGCGCCCATGTGCTGCCGGGCGACCATGCCTCGAAGTTCTCAAACTCCCATGCGCCGGGCATCATCAGGATGACGAAGTGGTTGTCAAGGTATTGCGACTCAAAGACAAGGAACTCGTTGATGGACGGGTATGTTCTAACCTCTTCTATCAAACCATCAAACACCATAGAATCAGTTGCGGTGATTGACCAACGCGTCGGCACCAGCTTCTTTGCGCGCTCAAGCCCCAGCGCGCCGGAGCTGAGGATGTTGCTGATGCGGTAGACGTCCTCGCCCCTCTCATACATCATCATGCCCGCGTCCCTTGCCTTAAGCTCGTCGGAGACCAGCTTCTCTATGTGAGCAGGCACATGGGGGTTGCCTGCCAACTCCATCTTCTGCACAGCCACGCTCGGACCCATGGGCTGGTGGACGTCTGAAAAGGAAGCGCGGAAGAACGGCCTGCCCTTGAACAGCATCTCAACATCAGTCGGCCGCGAGGCCAGCGCGACCTCCTGCGAATCGCGCACGAAGCGCGACTTTGAGAATATATTCTCGCCGTGCTTTGACCTTAGCAGCGAGGAGCGCAGCCCTATGACCTTCGCGTAGTCCTGCCCGTACCAGGCTGCAGGGCTGTCAATGTCAGGCTTGTCTTCTATGGCGACAAGCGGCCCCGCCATCACGACGGGATAGCCCATCCTGCCCACGAAGACAGAATAGCCTGGCCCGAAGAAGTCGTTGCGGAATTCAAGCGCTTTCGGGGCTATGTCAAACCTCGGCAGCAGCGGGCAGCGGGCGTTGCCGCACAGCGCGCGGCTGCCCTTGCAGATGATGCACATGCGGGCCGAAGAAACCATAATAACCACCGAAACCCATGATAGAAAATTAATTTATAGTTTTAAATCAATAGAATAACCAGGAATTCTGCTGATTTCGGCGGATGTGGATATTATGAACTGCTCAAACTGCGGCTTCAGGGTGGAGAAGGGCTGGCGCCACTGCCCGCAGTGCGGCATCGGGCTGGGCCCGGGGCGCTACGGCGCAGGCGGCGACCTGTTCTCGCAGGTGTTCAGGGAGCTCGAGGAGATGACCAAGAACATGGGCATCCGCGCCGACAAAGATATGGAGGTCATAGACATCTCCGGCATGCTTGAGGACATGATGAAGAGCATGGGCAAGGCAGGCAAAAGCCCGAACAGGCGGGGGTTCTCGCTCAGGATTCACCAGAAGAACGATGAGCAGCCGAAGGTCGTGTTCAGGAGGATTGGCGGCGACAGGAAGCTCCACAGCACCGGCAAGGCCATCTTTCCGAAGCTCAGGAAGCCTGTGGAAGGGAAGCAGCCAACCCACAAACTTGGCATAAAGCTGCCGCATGAAACATCAGAGCCTGAGACAGAGATAAGGCGCGTGGGCAACAAGGTGCTGGTTGAGATCAGCCTGCCGAATGTCAGGAGTTCCGGCGACATAGACATCAGCGAGCTTGAGAACTCCATAGAGGTAAAGGCTGTCGCAGGCAGCGGTTCAGCCGCGGATGCGGCAGGCCGCAAGGGCTACTTCAAGATAATCCGCAAGCCCGAGTTCTCCAGGATTGCGAAGAAGTCGTTCTCCGACGGGGTGCTCAGGCTGGAGCTGCTGTAGCTTTTGTGAACCAGTCGCTTGCCCCAAAGAATGGGCCGGTTTCTTCTGCTGGCGGCAGTACCCTTTCACCGACGACAAACTAACCAATCAAACTTTCCTCGCAAACTTCGTCAGCGGCTTCACTGCGGCGCGCTGCTTCCTCTGCCTAGCCTTCTGCTCGCCGCCATAGAAGCCTGGGTTGGCCATGCAGATGTTGCACCTTGACAGCGAGGAGTCAATGGACCTGTGTATGTCGCAGCCGACCCCGCTCAGGCGGACGGACCTGCATATCTCGCAGAACATCAGCGTGGACGACGAGCCGCATCCGCGGCCATTGCCTGGCGTCATGCTGTCCCTTCCCGAAGCAATCCTGGCCGCTATGCTTCCGGCAAGCTCCGCAACCTGCGGATACCTCTCAAGCACGCCTGTGTTCGCGCCCCTCAGGTTCCGCTTGTACTGCGATATGGCAGGCTGGCTGACGCCCATACTCTTGGCTGCCTGGGTCTGGGAGAATCCATAATCCGTCACAAGCTTCGTCGCCACCATGGCCCTGACAGCAGGCAGGACCTGTGAAACAACAGCCTCGCAGAAGGGCTTGATAAAATCACCTATGCTCATATTGCATAACGCTGTAATAAATATAACCCCCGTGACGCAATAAAACCTCTGCCGCAAATTCAACGGCGCCGGCGAATCTTTCGCGCAACAACACGCGGCTGCCGTCTTGCCATGTAGATGATGACAGCCACCAAGAACAGGATGACAATCACGCTCCCGGCCATGAAGTAATTATTCTGGGGCATGCCCTCGCCGGTTTCTGATGTCCTGTTGAGTATCCTCAGCGGCCTGCTTGCGCAGGCGCCGTTGACGCACCCGTCATCGCAGGCAGTCCTGTTCAGCGTCATTCCGTCGGATGAGCAGCTCAGCAGCTCAGTCCCGTCGCAGCGTGTGCTGCCCGGCTCGCATTCAAGCACGGCCAGGGTGGCTGACGTGCTGTTGCCTGCGCCCTGCGCACTTGAAGCAGTCATCACAATGCCGTAAGAGCCCGCATTGCCTGAGCTGATTGTCGCGGCAACATCCCTGCTTTCATTCACGCCGAGGCTGAATAGCTCCCTGCTGTAATGAAGCGTGCAGCCGGCGCAGCTTGACGAGAATGAAAGGCTGACGTTCGTCAGGCCCACCTCGCCATTGTTCAGCAGCCGCGCGGCCAGCGTCTGGCTTGAATTCTTCAGCATGCTTATGGCTGCCGGCGCAGTAAGAATGAGCGACTTCCTCTTCGGCGGCGTCCAGCCTCCGCCGCCCCCGCCGCCGGAAACCCCTGATGGTGGCGTGTAGCAGGCGCCCGACGAGCCGCAGCTCTGCCCCGACGGGCAGCCTGTGTCCTGGCAGCATGTTGACGCGGTTTCGCCTGAGTCAACAAGCCCGTCGCCGCATGTCGTGTTTCTCATCACAGCGAACGCGGAAAACGTCATTGTGTTTATCGTGGCAAGCCCCGCCGAGAATGAGCTATTGGCTGTGGCGTTTTCCCATGCGCCGCCGCAGCTCCTGTTGCTGGTGTTCCATGAGTGGCAGGCCAGCACGGAGATGTTGAGGCTGGTTGCTATGCTGGAGTTCGGGATGACAACCATTGCGTTGGCAAAACTGAACGTTGTGTTTATCGCAACGACTTCAACGGGCACGAAACCCGCCACGCTGGCGTTGGCATTGGGGACGCTGTCAATGGTTACGTTGCCTGTCGCGTTTCCCGCGACATTCAGGCTGTATAGCGTCACATTGAACACCGACGATATCCTGATGTCCCATAAGCCTTCGGGCAGGATGTTCGTGAAATTGGTTGCATTGTCAGCGCTGTTCCTCGCGGTGGAGGTTCCGTTATAGAATATTGTTACGCTCGCATTTGTTGGCGAGGCGGAATAGTCCAGGAAGTATGCCGTGATGTTCCTCGGAACCGTGACGTTCAGAACCAGCGATGACAAGTTGGTGACATTGCCTCTGGTGTCATTTGCGGATATGTTGATGACATAGGTGCCTATGGCAAGACTGCTTGTGTTGTATGTTCCGTTGAACCGCACGCCCACGTTCTGCATGAAGGTCACGGCGCCGAATCCGCTTGAGTTGGAGACGTTGAACCAGACCCTGTCAAGGCTGTAGTCGCTGGCATTCGCGAAAACCGTGATGTTGTCACCTGGCAGGACGGCAGCGGGAAAGACCGAAGCGTCTGTGATGTCCGGCCCGATGTTCAGCACGCTGAATGTCCAGTTGTCCGTGACGTTCGTGTTCCCTGCCGTGTCATTCGCCCAGCTGCGCCAGTAGAAAGTGCCGTCAGGCAGCGTGGCGTTGTAGCTGTAGCCGCCGTTGCCGTAGTGCATCATGCTGTAATTCCGCGCGCTGCCCGACCAGTTGCCCTCGATAAGTGCCGACGACAGGATGCCATTATCGTCCCATGAGATGTTGAAATAAGAAAGGTTGGACGCATTATATACGGTTGCTGTGATTGTCCTGTTGTCGTACCAGAACGGCGGCGTCGTGTCATTTACCAGCGCCATGCTTGAGGCAAGGAAATACCGCTGGCTGCCTGTAACCGATGTGCCCATGACATAGGCGCGCCATGTGCCGTTGCTGGTGTTGCCTACGAAAACCTGCTCAACTGTGTCATTTGCGTCAAGCGACCATGAGTAGTTGGCGCTCGCGTTGCCCACGACCAGGTCAAGGTTGTTCCTTGCAGTCCTGTTCTCAGGCCAATACAGCGTCACCCTCAGCGCATTGCCCGTAACATTGATGAAGTGTATCAGCATCTGGCTGTTTGATATGCTGCTGTTCGCCGTGAAGTTGATTATCCTCAGCGACTCGTTCACGTCAACCCTGCCCGAGCCGTAGATGCTGTTCCTCTGGGTGTAGGCGCCGGCATCGGCATTCATCCCTGTTGTGTTGACTGCGTTCATGATTATGGCCTTGACCAGCGACGGGTCAGGAAGAGAGCCGTAATATGCCCTGTAATTCTGCATTATCAGCGCCGCCCCGCCAGAGACGAACGGCGTGGCCATGGATGTGCCGCTTGCTGATGCATAACCGCCATTATTATACGTTGAAGTTATGGATGAACCGGTTGCCACAACATCCGGCTTTGTCCTATTGTCAAGCGTTGCGCCGAGTGAAGAATATGTTGCAATGGAGTCCGCCTTGATTGTCGCGCCAATAGTAAGTGCGCTCTTTGAGCATCCAGGCGAATCTATAGTTTGCGAACCCTTTGTAGGACATATATTTGAGGGTTCGGTGCTGCCTGGTCCACAATTCCCCGCAGCTATGATGAAAAGCACGCCCTGCGCGGTCAGGTTGTCCACCCAGTCGCCGACGCCGTCTTCATAGCAATCACTTGAAACTGCGCCGCCAAGGCTCATGGATATGATGTTCGCGCCGTTCTGTACAGACCACTCTATACCTTTGATTATGTCATCGGTTTCGCAACTTCCTCCCGCACCGCAGACCTTGACAGCGAAAAGCGAAGCGTTTGTTGCGACGCCGTTGCCGTTTGACCCACCACCTTGGCCTGCGGCTATGCCAGCCACATGGGTTCCGTGACCATTGTCATCATTGGCGGTGTTAGCGGTGTCAGCACCTCCGACGCAGCAGCCAGTGCAGTAACATTTCTGGGCTATTATTCTCGATGGATTCTGGAATTCATTGTGGTTAAAGATACCAGTATCAATGATGGAAATATTTATGGCAGTCCCATTGACAAGGTAATTTGCAGCAGCCGTATCCGCCTTCATCAGCGGTATGGCCTGCGGCCTGCTGATATGGTATGTC
>VGIZ01000045.1 GCA_016867675.1 Candidatus Aenigmatarchaeota archaeon
CGCGGCAGTCACGCATCACTGCACAAAGGTTTCCTCGGTTATGCTTTGCTCCAAATCAAGGTCGCTGAAGTCCATCTTCATGCAGTTTCTATACACGGTTTCGGTCATGGTGCCTGACAGCGTACCTATTATCGGGCTGTCCTGCAACTTTGATGTTTTGAGGCTGAATGCACTGCCCCATATCGTGTCCATCTCGCAGTCAAGAAGCTGCCATTTGCTGCCTGTCCATGCAAAAACGTAGAGTTTGTCGGCTTCCACTTTCTCAACCTTGAAGTCCCTGAATTTCTTGTAGGCATAATATGAGGATGTAACAGTTCTCGAAACACTGGTTTGTATTGAAATCGTTGAAGTCCCCATGTACAGCAGCCGCTCCCCGAACTTTTCTTCAGCTGTTTTTTCCGCCCTTGACAGAACCAGTTGCCCTGCGCCGTATACGTACAAAGCGGAGCCCAACGGTGAATTGAGAGCCTCATCCCTGAAATTGATGTCGGATGCGGCTTTGTGGTTTTTGCCGCTCTGCAACTTGGGTTTGTCCCTTGCCGGCGCCTGGCATCCAAGCACCACCTTGCTTATGAACGGGTCATTCTTTGAATCCAGCGACCATATCTGCAGCATTATGACCGTGTCATCAACGCCTGCGGCAAAAGGCACCCTTACGCTCACAGGGCTTTTCGGTTCAGTTATCACACCGCTGGCCAGAACGCCGTTTATGACATTCAGTTTTCCCATACCTGCAAGATTCAGGTTGGTATAGCTCCTTACTGACGGGTGGCCATACTGATTGAGGTCTATTTTCTTTGTCGATATCCTGTATCCGAATTCCTTTATGTCAGGATGCGAAATGGCGAACACGACGTCCTGAATACCGTTTTCGCCGCACACCGCGCTCACGCTGTCCTTTTTCTCGTTCTTCTTGGATGAATAGAGCACCGTCTTCTCCGAGCCGCGCTCAAGGTAGAACTCCACGTCCAGATTCTCTATTCCCTGCTGCTGTTCGGATACGGCATACCCTGCGTTGTCCTGCGCTATGCACCACCCCTTCTCGCAGCACCTCCAGCTGTCGCCGCTGTACTCCGGCGGCGACAGGATGGCGTGACCTGTGCTGCAGCCGAAGAACTTCTGGCACCACTCGCCGTTCAGCTTGCTCTCGCACATTATCTGCCACTTGTTCTTGCCGAAGCCGGAGAACCAGTCCACAAGCGGGTTCAGCGCGCCCGACGAGCTTGTCGCTGACAGCCCTATCACTACGATTATGATTATGGCGACAAGCGCCAGACCGACCTCTTCTATGCCTATGTCCATGCAATCAGCCCATGCGGCTACTTGAGGAAACCGAACAGGTTCGTGAAGAACCCCGCTATGCCCCTGAGGGCGCCGGTAACCATTTCCGCTATCTTGTCAAGCAGGTTGTAGCCGAAAAATGACAGGACGAGCAGGATTATAATTGTCAGTATGAGGATGAAGGCGAACACTATCATGACATCGGTTATGCCTTTTTTCATGCCATCAGACCTTTGTCGTAATAATATATAGCATTGCCGCGGCAATAAATATCACAATCAGCGTGAAAAGCATGACAAGGAATTCCCTGTTCATGACCTGGAAGCCCTTCATGCAATAATATTGTTTCCGCCATAAATAAGCGCAGTTTTTAACCGACAGATGCAATAATAATGCATGCCTGGCAGCGATTTGCCCATAAAGGAGCTGGGGCTTGTTCTGATTGCGATAGTTTTCGCAATGGTGCTCTTCATGGTTTTCATGGGCTGGCTCAAGCCGTTCGGCGATTTGAACATGGCGTCGGTTTCATCGGGGCCTGTCTTCTACAGCCCGAAGGACATAAAAGCCATACAGTCGGTTGAGGCGCTTGTGTGCGCGATAAACACCGTAGGACAGAACTCACCCTACCAGAGCAGCGCCTGCGACAAGTACTGGAGCAAGGGCAGCCCCGCACGGCTTCAGTCCGCAAGCCCTGCCAGCGGGTTCGTCACATGGCCAGGCGCCGAGCAGGAATCCGCCGATGCAGGGAAGTCAGGCGACCAGACACCGATGTTCAACATAGGGAGGGGCAAGACGCTGTGCAACCGCATAACCTATTACTACTACTGCGCGGATTCGTGCTACATCGGAGACACATTGGTTGAGAAGCTCAGCACGGAAGAGGAATGCGAAAAGAGGAAGATAGAACTCACAACAGAGGAGTATATCAAGAGGGAGAGGAGCGCAGGCATATCATGCTCGTTGCGGACAGCGGGAGAATATGCGGGTAAATACCAGTGCGTTGTGAAAAACTTCAGCCTTCCGCAGGAAACGCCGAGCTTCCCGGAGTCCGTGGGTTGGCTTGGCCATGGCGTTGATTTCTGGAACGAGTGGATAGGCTATCTCGGCGACCCGCAATACCTGATTTACTGGCAGAACTTCCCCATGGAAGAGGACACTTGGAATTTCCAGGTAAGCTGGAGTACCTATGCATGGATAGCTGCAATCTCGCTAATACCCTGGGGCAAAGTAATCAAATACGCCGGCAAGGAAGTCCTGCTGAAGGTGGTTGCCAAAGTCGCACCCAACGCCGGCGAGGCAGCTGTTCGGACGGTCATCAACAAATGGATAAAACTGAGGTTCTGGTCCACGATAAGCTTGTCTGGCGCGGGCAAGAAATCCACAATACAACGCTTCATGAAAAGGGCGCTTAGCAAGGTTTCCAAGCAACAGGCGTCAGAACTCGGTGTCGCCAACAGCCTGATAAAGAACGGGAAGATATACTCGTCCATAAAGAACTTCATCGGAAGCGTGGATGACGATATGGTGCAAAAGGCTTTCCAAACCACGGAGAGCCAGTTAGCGGTAAGGGGCTCCCTGGACCTGGCCAACCCGGAAAAGTATATTGAAAAGTACAGCAGAAACCTTGTTGAAAATATTTTCTCGCAGGCTGGTGAAGGCACCACCGCAGCAATGGGGAGGTTCAACCAGCCATTCAGGAATGCTATGATAAAGGACATAAACGAGAACTTCTTTGAGATTGTCGCGCGCGAGTCAATCAAGGACGGCTGGACAAACTGGTTGCTTAGCAAGAAAACGTTCAAGCAGATACCGGGTTACATAGCAGGCGTTGCCGGAAAGGCGGCAACCCTCACGGGCGCAGCTTGGGCGCTGGAGCTGGCAGACAGCATAGTGAAGGCCAGGGAGGACAAATACCCGAATTCTATTGTAGTCAAGAAGCCGATGTCAGAGCCTTACGTTTTCCAGCTTTCCGAAAAAACCCAGGGCAAACCGATATTTGTCAACCTCGTCAATGTCGAGGATTATGTCATAGGGCCGCAGGTATTCGATGCCCAGACGCAGTTCTATCTTGCATCGCCATGCTACCTGAAATCACTTGATGTAAGCAGCGTATTTGCCACATGCGAGAACTTTCAGTACGCGACAGCCGGCGCCGATAATGAGAATTCAAAGGAGTATTCAACATGCAATGGAAAGGTCTCGATAGAGTATTCGCAGAAGGAGCCGAGATGCGACGCAAGGACTTACAGGATTGACGCAAGCGGCCTGGACGCAGGCAATGCAGATTTTGTGGAATGGGTACAGAGCCTTGAAAGCATACCCGGTGAGCTGGGCTTCATATACGACAGCGAGAAGAGTGCCTACAACATACCCGTCGACAAAGGGGTTTATGCAAGATATGTCGATGGTTCGGACAGCACAAGCTTCATACGCGGCAAGGATGCTGATGACGAAACATGGAACAAGTATGCATGGCAGTCTGATACCAAGCAGGTTGAGAGAAGGGCTGAAACGCTACCTGAAAGCAAGGACAAGGCCATAGAAGCCATAGGGAATTCGCTTCTTGAATGTTTCGACAAGATGCAGCAGGATTTCGTGGGGAATTGCGTAATATACAACACAAACAACTACAAGGGCGACACAATAACAGAGGCTGAAGTGTCGGACTGGCTGCTCAAAATAACGGATGCCGGCAAGCACGAGAAGGTTGTGGACATGCTTGGCGAAGGCGTAATCAACCAAAAGAACATGGAATGGGTCACCGGCAGCATAGGCGCAGGCAACCCGAGATTCTTCAGGATATATCCTGATTACACGCTTGTGAATGAGGTGACACTGGAAGCAATCAGCAACAGCGCCATACTTGAAATAAAGGGGACAGGCAGCAGCGGAACAGTGAAGAGGGATATCGAGATAACGAAGAGTTCGATGGGAATCAACACAATAAGAATAAAGCTCCCGCCTGTTGAACTCCTTCCTTCTAAGTTTTACGGGCCTGGCGCAACACCATCAGCACCTGTCGTAAAGAACATCGTGATAGAGCTGTCTGACATGGGCGATGACGGCATGCTGCGATACATCTCAGTCTCAGACGGCAAGCTCCAAAAATCCATGCTTAACACGAACGCCGAAGCCGACGACAACATCAACGACATGTTTGAGAAATTCGGCATGAAGAACTGCCATACGGCCGGCGTGCTCATTGAGCCGAAAATCAAGGACTGGGAAGGCAAGGAATTCAACTATTGCACGCGCGGCGAAAGCGTGAGCGGCGCATTGACTGAATATGCAGGCGACCTTGCCTCCGTAGGGGCCATAGCTGCAAGCCTGATAATCGGATGCACAGGCGGTGCAGTTGCCACGGCCGGCGTAAGCTGCGCCGGTGCAGTGTCGTTTGCTTTGGCAGCCACATCAGTGCTTGAAATCACTACAGAAGCATTCACTTCAGTGGGTGGCTGGCCGCAGCAGACATGGAAGCAGGAAACGTGGTATATCACAGACGGCAGCTCATCAGGCTCAGGCAGCAACCCCTATGCCGCCGGCAGCGGCGGCAACTGGGCACCGATTGCCAACCAGTAGCCTGCAAAAAATACTTAATCTCTCACCCACCTCACGGCCCTGGCGATGTCCCTCGGCCTCGCGCGGCTTTCCTCGGGATGGCACCCGGAATGGCACCGGGGATGGCCCCGAGTATGAGCCTCCTGGCGTCCCTGAATCTCGGGACAGCCGAGGCGCCTATCAGGGGGACTAGCTCGGTCTCCCAGACGGACTCCTTCAGGCTGAGGTTCCTCCTGAATTTCAGCAGGCTCCATTTCTCTCCGTGGTATGCAAGCTTCTTTTCAATGAGGGCCTGGTCAAACGGCACGCCATTGCTGACGAGGAACCACATGTCGTAGACGTCCCTGGCCTTGGCCCTTGACATCACGGCCCTGGCCTTCTCGGCGAGTATCTCCTTTTCCTGCATCACAGGCAGCGAGAATGACGGTATGTCAGGATATATGGGATTGTACGTGGCTATGGACGGCTCCATGTCTATGCTTGATTTGGTGTTTATGTCGATTTTCAGGCTTGAAACCGAGTTCGGGGTGCCTATGTAAAGCGGTCCCTTTGCCCTTATCACGGCCATCACGGTATTGAAAGCCCTCTTTTCCTGCCTTATCTCCGATTCCACCCCGAACGACGACAGGTCGGACATTATCTTCCTGAGAAGGCCGCCTGTATCAAGCTCCTTCCTCATTGTGAAGTCTATGTCCTCGCTGAACCTGCCGGTCTTGTAGAATTTTGAGAGGCATGTCCCGCCCTTGAAAACCATCTCATCCCTAGTGTTCCGCGATATCGAGAGCAGGGCTATGTCTATGATGTAATCCTTCTCCGCGTTCCCCTTGCTCAGCCCCTTTATCCTGGCTATGCGTTCCAGCTCTTTAACGGATATCATGCAGACCCCTGTTCACTATGACCTTCCATTTCCTGTTTCTCCTGCCCTTCTTCGGTCCGTTCCAGTCCAGCAGCACGTAATTTCCGTCAATGTGGTCGGCCATTTTCCCGGTTTCCATCCCGAAGGCTTCCATCAGGCAGCCCAGGCGCTTGGCCAAAGCCTTGTTGCCGGCCTTTATTGCATAATCGGCAAGAACATCTCCGTCAAGCTCCCCAGATTCAACGGCTTTCGCTATCTCGTCGAACGGGACGTTTTTGAGAAGGAGCGAGTCTATTATGCATTTCTCCTTTTCGGCGACGAAGATATCAAAGCCGCCATACCTTTGT
>VGIZ01000046.1 GCA_016867675.1 Candidatus Aenigmatarchaeota archaeon
CCGTTAATGGTGAGGACATACTCAGCGCCGCCGCCTTCACGCCTTCGCATGCCGACGCGGTAGGCCTGCTGCACCGGCGCGTCATCCCCAGCACCGGGTTTAGCTGATGCCATAATTGTCACTATAAAATAATGACATTGTAGGATTTATAAATGCCGCTCCCGCACGGCTTTGGGCTCTTGTCGGGTTCTGCGGTCAGAATTCCCTCTTCTTAATGTAGCTGCGCTTGCCCGAAGCGACGTAATCGCTCTTTTCCTTCCTGATGTATGTGCCTGAGAATTCGCCGTAGCCGCTGAGGTCGCGCCCTTCTTCCTTCTTGTCAACCTTTGCTTCCTCAGGGGGGCGCCAGGTAAATTCAACCCTGTCTTTGCCTTTCGCATACTTGACATCGACGGGCGCCATGTAGCTGAGGCTTGTGGGAAACTTCCACAGAAGCCTGCCTGAGTCCTTGTCCAGGGCATAGAAGTTGCAGTCCCACCCCCCGACGTATACGGCGCCGCCTTTCACCACAGGCCTTGCGACTATGGGGGCCCTTGTTGCAAAGCTCCAGAGGAGCTTCCCTGAACGCTCATCCAGCGCGTACAGCCTCCCGTCGCACGAGCCGACATACGCAACCCCGTCATGCACCCTCGGGCTGTTGATTACCATGTTGTTCGTGGTGAACCTCCATGACATCCTGCCACGCGCGTCAACCGAGTACACGTTGTTGTCCCTGGAGCCGAACATTATGTTGTCGCCACTGGAGCCCGGCGTCATCATAGGAAGGCAGTCGCCGGTGGCGAACTTCCACCTCAGCCTGCCTTCGGCTGTGAGTGAATAGAGGTTGTGGTCGTTGCAGGCGAAGTATATGTCGCCCTTCAGCATGACGGCTGAACCCGCGGCATCGCCCGCCCTGAATTTCCAGAGCAGCCTGCCGCCTGTGTCCAGCGCATAGAAGCTGCTGTCACCGGAGCCGAAGTATATCCTGCCACTGGAGACAATGGGGTCGGATGCTACGGGGCCGCTGGTTTTGAACGCCCAGAGCAGCCTGCCTTTGAGCGAAAGCGCGTAGAGGTTCCCGTCCTCCGAGCCGAAATAAACCGCGCCGTTGTCTATCAGCGGCTTTGATATTATCTTGCCGCCTGTCGGGAACTTCCAGAGCAGCCTGCCGCCGCTGGCTTCTATTGCATAGAGGCAGTTGTCGAACGAGCCTGCATATGCTACGCCGTTGTCCAGGGACACTATGGGCGTGTTGTGCCCGGTCTTGAAGCTCCATATCAGCCTGCCTTCCATGCTGATGCAGTAGACGTTCATGTCGCAGCAGCCGAAGTATATCCTGTCGCCCCATATCTCGCATGCCCTGTATATGCTGCCGCCGACCCCCACATTGAAGGCCTGGTTTTCGCTTGACTGCTTGACCTCGATGAGCATGGTCTCGACTTCCAAGTCGCCGAAGGAGTCGTCCAGCGTGAAGCCCACGTCGGAGCGGACGTTGCCATCGCTGACATACCTGTTCATAATGAAGAGTTGAAAAGAGGGAATAAAAAACTACACATTCTTCACGAGCCTGCCCCAGCTCTCCTGGTTCCTGACGCACCCGGGGTCGCAGGCCTGCACGTCGCCCAGCATGGCGTATGCCCTTGCGCGGCAGCCGCCGCAGACGTTCCTGAACTCGCAGACCCCGCAGTTTGCCTTGAATGCCGACCTGTCCCTGAGCTTCTTCAGGACATCGTTGTTGTGCCAGACGCCGAGGAAATCGTCTGTCTTTATGTTGCCCAGCCTGATGGGAATGAACACGCAGGATTCTATGTCGCCGTTCGGCTCCAGGGCGCAGTAGAGCCTGCCTGTCCCGCAGCCGCCGATGAAGTCCGCGAGGAACCTTATGCTCTCGGTCATTTCGGGGCTGGCGTAGTCAAAATGCGTCATGGCTATGGTCGCGGCATGGCTCTCTATGCAGACCCTGCTGTACTGCGGCGCTGTTGAAAGCAGCTTTATCTTCCTCCTGCTGTTCTGGCTTGCAAGCAGCTTGAGCAGGTTCTCGCGCTGCTGCGGCGTGATGTCAAGCTCCTGGATGTTCTTGCCCCTGCCTGTCGGTATGAAGTTGTAGTGCATGAAGAACTGCGCGCCCAGCCTCTCTGACAGCTCTATGGCAGCAGGCACCTCCTTGTAGTTGTGGCTTGTGACTGTCATGGATATGCCGACCGTGAGGTCATGCTTGACCGCGTTCTTTATGCCCTGCATGGTCTTCTCAAACGCGTTCACGCCGCGGAACCAGTTGTGGGTCGCAGGCGTCGCGCCGTTGACGGAAACCTGCACGTAGATGCAGTTCAGCTCCTTCAGCTTCTGCACGTTCTCCTTCGTCAGCAGCGTGCCATTGGTCGCAATGGAGAACGCCATGTCCTTCTCATGTATCCTCCTTGCGACCTCGAAGAAGTCCGTCCTCATCAGCGGCTCGCCGCCTGAAACCGCGATGTAAGCCACGCCCGCGTCAGCCATCTTATCAACCGCTGCCAGCGCCTGCTCGGTGTTCAGCTCGTCGGGCCGCGGCTTGTCCGCGAACTCGTAGCAGTGCCTGCACTTCAGGTTGCACAGCCTTGAGATGTTCCACACAACAAGGAACGGCGCATAGGCGGTGAAGGGCTTGGCCGGGCCGTATTTCGCTATGCCCTCGAGCACTGATGCAAGCCCCTTCCTCCACATCGGGTCGGCGAGATGCTGCTTAGCCATCTCCCTGCTTATGTCTGTGCGGGCAATCATGCTGTCAAGCGCCTTTGACATCAGGAATCTGGAAAACCTGCAGCCCAGGCACATGTCCGTGCTTTTGCCTGTTGCGTAAGCCAGGAGAGCGTTCTCTGTGCGCCTGCCGCACTTGGGGCAGCGCTTCGTGAGCCTTCTCAGCACGCCCCTTGTTGCCGAATTGCCGAGCCATTTGTCAATGAACTCCGCCATCTGCGTGGTTCGGTCTTTTTGGGGAGCCGCGTCTGGCAAAGTCTTCGGAACCGAAGCTGGCGGGCCTGCTGCTTCACTGCTGTCGGACTTCATCAAATTATCCTCCTGCTCCTGCCGCTCTTCAGCCATAACAAGCACCGCATACTGCGATTGTGGTTAGAAAATAAAAGCCTTTCGCATGCTGCCTGCTGCGGCTGGAGGGCGGCTCAATGGCATGCCTCCGCGGCGGGCGAAACAATTAAAGCATCCTTTCTGAATATGTTACAATGAAAGAGAAAGAGTTCAGAATAATAGACAAGTCATGCATTGTTTGCGGCAGGAAGCTGAAGATAAAGCTATACGAAGACGGTTCGTACAGGAATGGGCAGTATTTCGGTGTCTTAAATGTCCCTGTAGGCAGGGGAAAAGACAGAAAGATAGGGGCTGCCAGACTGGGAAACATGAAATGTGATGTTTTTGAGTGGACGGGCAGGAAAATGAAAGCCGAGTACTGGGAATGTGACGAATGCTTCGATGAGGCGTAAAATGAAAAATAAAAAACCAGCTACCTGAACTCAGCCTTCTTCAACGAAGCTTTTTATACGCGAGGTCCAAGTATATATCATGAAAAGGATGAGCTGGGAAGAGTTGAACGAATACATTGAAGGGGCCAGGAAAGACCCTGTGTTCATGTCAGACCTGCGCGAATTCATACGCCAGACTACAGGCAAGGCAAAGAAGAGATGTTAGATAATTCTGTCCTTGAATTCTTCGTATCGGATTATGCCAGGCGTCAGCATGTTGTTTTCTTTGTTGACGCGGCTGTATGCATTCTTCGCGTGTTTGGATGCAAGCGTCCTGTTGTCCTCTGACACAACTATATCAAGCCTGCTCAATGTGGCTTGCGCGACCAGCATGAAATCGTTCCTCACCTCATCCCAGCTGCAGGCGCCTCCGCTGCTTTTATAGGCGCCGAAATACAGCGACGCGATGGATTTTGCCAGCGGCGACAAACTTATGATGTGGTCTTTCGTCATGCTGTCGTAAAGGTCCAGAAGCGCCATACGCAAATTGTGCCCGTTCCATCGCCTGCTCTTGGCGGTTGACCTCAATTCATTTCTTACTATGCCGATGCCATAGATTATCAAGTCACCCTTTAGGGCTTCCGTCTTTTCCTTGAATGCTCTCTGTATGCCGTCTTCTATTATCATCCCGTAGATGTTTGTGTCAAGAATCACGCGGAGCATCTACCTCAGCGGAACTCTCCCTTCTTCCACTGCTCCGGGCGCTTGCCCTTCTTGATGGCTGTCTGGGAGAGGAACGTCCAGTCCTCCTCGGGCATCTCCAGCAGGTCCTTCAGCGGCTCCCATGCGTGGTCCATGACTATCTGCCGCTGCCGCAGGATGTCCCCCGCTACCGGTCCTTTCATGCCGAAGTATTCGTCAGGCAGCTCGTCAGGCTCTATGTCCTTCTCCAGGCACGCCACGGCGAGCCTCAGCACGTCCACGGAATGCTGGAACGGGTCCTGCCCCCCGCCGCGCTCGTAGATGACGTAAACAGGCGCCTTCTTGCCGAAGCCTGTCTTGCGCAGGTACCAGAGCAGCTGGTAAATCCTGACATCTCCCAGCTCCAGCGGCTCGTGCGCGTGCATGGGGTTGGGCGCGTTGCAGTGTATGCCGTAGCAATAAGAGCCGTAATCCGGGCAAATCTTTATGACCTTCTCCATCTCCCTTATCGGGTCAACGCCCTGCGTTGCCAGATGCTCAAAGTCAGCGAGCAGCCACACTCTTGACGAACCCATCTTCTTGCGTATCACCTTCAACGCGGCATAGACCTGCTTCGGGTGCCAGAGCATGAACAGGCCCGCGTGCTGCGGGTCCCGCGCGTCAGGCAGCTCTATGGTTATCCTGATGTCCTTCGCAATCCTCTCCAGCCTGTCCGCGTCAGCCTTTTGCGACGGAGTTTTAGCCCTCGCCTTTATGGCTGCTATGTCCTTCTTTATCAGCTGGTCGCTTATCCAGTCCTCTATCCTGAGCATGTGGCCCTCAAGGAACTTTGCCGCGCAAACGGCGTAGAAGAACTCCTTGAACTCGCGGTCGTTGTTGTTCTCCGCCTCCTTCCACGCCTTGTCCAGCCACCAGAAGTCGTCGTAGTTCAGCTTGTACCTCTTCATCACGTCGTCATACATCTTCGCCATCTCCACCCACATGGGGTCCTTGCTGTAAAAGAGGTAGTGCGCCATGATGTGGTAGCTGTCAACGATGCCGACTGCGGTCCGAAGCTCGGGCGTGTGCCACTCCTTGCCTGTCCTGAGGTGCTCGTCCATGGCCTCGCCAAGGATTTTCCTCTCTATCTCGCTGGACTTCGCCACGCTCTCGCTCTCCGCCTCCTCCATGATATCAGCAACAGGCTTGTCCAGGCTCCTGTTTATCAGGTGCGGCGGTATGCCGCGGGTCAGAACCTCGCCTACGACCTCGTCTATGTAATCCGCCCTGCTTATCGGGCCGGCTCTTGTATGGATGACCTTCGGAAGCCTCTGTTCAAGGAAGGCGCTGACCCTGTTCGCCTGCATCTGCCTGCGCATCTTCTCAACCTGCTGGTTCAGCTTGTAGCGCAGCTGCGCCCAGTAGTTGTCGGTGAAGATGTCGCGCATGAACTCCTCGCCCTTCTTCTGCACGAACCATGCGCGCAGCTTCCTGGTGGGCTCGTCGTCGCCCTTCATCAGGTCTGCGAAGAACCTGCCCCTGTGGTCGCAGAACACCATGGTCAGCTTCCGCCCTGCGTATGTCATGAGCTCCAGCCAGATGTTGAGCGAGGCATGCACATTCACGTACTTGGCGCCCGCGAAGACCGCGCTGCGTATGGACTTCTGCAGGTGGTCCTGCGCGTCCCTGTACTCCACGCGCTCGGGCATCTCCATTGCCATGGTCAGCGAGCCGTGGAAGGTTATGTCTATGCCCTGCTTCTCTGCT
>VGIZ01000047.1 GCA_016867675.1 Candidatus Aenigmatarchaeota archaeon
TTTTGAGGAGATATGCAAGGACGCGGGCGCGCGCGGGCTTGTGTCAGTGAGGTTTGACGGCGAGAAGCTGTCTGAGTCCCATGCAGCAGAGCCGCTGGCAGGTGTCGCGAAGGAGCTCGTGAAGGCAGGCAAACCAGGAAAGTCTGCCGCGTCTGACCGCGGAGGCGGTTCGTCCCAGTCTGATGCGGCTCGTCATGGCTGGATATTCATCGTCGCGGGCAAGTGGAAGACCACGTGCATTGCGCTGGGCAAGCTGAGGCTTGAGATGGCAGGCAGGCTGGGACTGCTCAAGGGCAAGGAGGACGACTTGGCTTTCTGCTGGGTGACTGACTTCCCGCTGTTCGCGTGGAACGACGAGGAGAGGAAATGGGAGCCCGAGCACCACATATTCACCGCGCCCAAGGACGAGCACATCCAATACCTTGAGAAGGACCCGGGCAGGGTTGAGGGCAGGCTGTTTGACATCGTCCTCAACGGCACCGAGCTGGGCTCAGGCTCCATACGCATCTCAAACCCCGTGCTGCAGGAGCGCGTGATGGCTGTCATCGGCATGACGAAGCAGGAGGCAAGGCGCAAGTTCGGCTTCCTGTTGGACGCCTACGACTACGGCGGGCCCGTGCACGGCGGCATGGGGCTCGGGCTTGACAGGCTGGTCGCCATGCTGAACGGCTGCAGCGACATCCGCGAGGTCATTGCGTTCCCCAAGAACAAGGCGGCGCAGTGCCCAATGGACGGCTCGCCATCCGACGTGGATGCCAAGCAGCTGAAGGAGCTGCACATCAGGGTTGAGCTGGGCACCAAAGCCAAGGAAGCTGAGAAGTGCAAAGAGAAGTAGTGTTCCAAAAATTAGAACGTAAGCCGCTGCAATCTGTTCCAAAAATTAGAACGAAGTCCGAGGGGGATATACTATTCGTGCCCCTGAGGCTCTTCTTTATGGCATAAGCATCCCTTATAAAAACAGCAGCCAATTGACTTCCATGCCAACCTACGACGGCGAGGATGTCAGGCGCAGGCTGCCCTCTGTGCCGAGGAATGTCAGCGGCATCAGCCAGTCGGATGTCAGGGTCAGCGTCACTGGCACGCTCATTGACGCCTCTGAAAACGGGATTGTGCTGGACGACGGCACAGGCAGAATCAGCGTTTCCATTGAAAACAAGCCGGGCATCAGGACAGGCCAGCTTGTCCGCGTGCTCGGAAGGGTGATGGCAGCCGAAGGCGGGCCCGAGCTGAGCGGCGAGATAGTGCAGGACATGACAGGGCTTGACCTCAGCCTCAGAAGGCGGGCCGAGGGCGTCATCAGGAATGGATGAAAAGCCTGAAAAGGGCTGCATCTGTTCTCGGGCGATGCCGACGGGGGAATGCTGTTGAGCCTGCTCGGGTGGCAGGATTCTGTTCTGCGCGGGAACAGAAATCCCAGCTTTCTGTTCTGGCAGAAAACAGAATTCAGTAGGGTTCCAGCGTCCCTGACCGAAGCATTTCCCATGGCTTTTTAAGCTGAAAATGCCAACTAAGACACATGGTGGGAGCTTGAGGGGCTGGGCTCTGCTGCTCGGTGTTCTGGTTGCGTTCAGCGTTGTTTCCGCTTCTGGGTTTGCTGCAGACCAGATATATGTTGCCATGGGCGGTTCAAGCAACCTGTTTTATGACAGCGGCAGTTCGGTTACCGTTTATGGCAAAGACATCTCCAATGGAGGGCAGCTGGCAATCAATGACAGCGTGACCAGATTCAAGTCGGTTCTGACAAACCAGGACCTAACCACCCAGCTGGCAGCGGGCAGTCTTACGGATGCAGCCGGCCAGATATACTACTACACACAGAACATCACCCTGAACAGCAACAAGAGGATAGAATATGGCACTAGTGGCGGCGACCTGTCCCTAGCCACAACATATCTCAACATAGGCAGCTCAGCTTATGACCCGCTATATACATACAGGCTGTCGTTCAACACACCGCTGAACGTATCAAATCCCAATGTCATCAACAAGAAATTAACAATACTGGGATCCGATTATATCATAGGCCCGACCAGCTACTACACAACAAGCCTTCAGCAGCTCGTCCTTTATGGAAGTTCACTTGTTCTTACCCTTTCAGGCAACCAGACCCGCCAGGTAACGGTTGAAGGCAGCGAGTACTCGGTTGGTTTACTTGGTGTATTGAGCCCAACAAGAGCAGTGATATCTGTCAATGGAAACCCACAGAGCATTGAGAAGTCTGTCCCATCCATCATTTCAGGTCTATCCGTCTACGTTGAGGACATTTACTATATCAATACCACAGACCAGACCCAGAACAGCGTCAAGCTGGACCTCAATTCAAAGCATTTGCAATGACGGGCGTGTCAAATGACGCCGTAATCGGCACTCTTGTGAGGCTCACCGGCACGCCTGGTGTGGGCATAACAGGGTTCGAGGTTGCAGTTTCGGGTTCTGATACAAGTCACGATTTCCTGACAAGCAGAAACACGTTCGTAGACCCTGTCTGGGGCAACCTGTACACGGGCATTTATGTCAAGACCCCGCCAACAACCACCTGCACCGACTCTGACGGCGGCATCAACTATTATACAAAGGGAACAGCCAGACATGGAGATGTGGTTTCAGTTGACTGGTGCTCCACAAACACCTCCGCAGGAGCTTACGCAGCGCAATGCTCCGGTCCATCCTGCACGCTAGTGGAGCATTATTGCCGACCTCCAAACGAGGGTTCCGAAGGGATACAAACGCAATTCTATAATTGCCCCTACGGCTGCAGCGACGGGGCGTGCCTGCAGCAGGCCGCGCCTGTGTGCGGAGACCGCGTTTGTGCGAACACGAACACCACGTTCACGCTTTATGGTGGACAGAGCACAAACGTGTCATTCGGCGGGGCAGTGTACAGCGTAAAGTTGCTAGGCATCACCAGCTCATTAGCAGGCGTGGTATCGGTAAATGGCGCGGCGCAGAGCGTTTCGAAGGGAGCCCCATACACCATCGCAGGGCTTCCGATTTATGTTGACGACATTTTCTGGCTTTCAACAACCGACCAGACCCAGAACGCCGCGCGGCTGGTTTCCGGAGAAAACTACAAAACCTGCCCAACCGACTGTGCCGCCCCGCCGGTGATAAATTGCACAGACTCTGACAGCGGATCAAATTTTTATGTGAAAGGTACTGCGCAGAGTACTGACATAAACGGCAGAATCAGCAACACGTCTGATTACTGTTCCCTGCTCACGACAAACCCGGACGGGCGATTCAGTTACAGTCAGGTTAGCAGCTGTTCTGGAGACAACTGTTACATAATCGAGCAGACATGCCGGTCTGACGGATTCAACTCCAACACCGCAGCCATATGCCCTGGCGGTTGCCAAGACGGGCGCTGCTTGCCAACAAACATTCAGGTTTCGGGAAACTGCAACAAACCCAACGGAAAGAATTATTACGTCAAATCCCTGACATACTACAAGGATGATTTTGGTGGCGTTGGGGCGACAATAGACCAGTGCTGCCAGTATTGCAACACTGCACCAAACCAAACAGGTCAGTACCTCAGCGAATACTATTGTGAAAATAACGCCGTTGGCAGAGAGATATACACCTGTCCCAACAGTTGCAGCGATGGTGCATGCCTGACGACACCACCAAACCAGACGCAGATATGCGAGAACAAGTGCGGCAACGGGGTGTGCAACGAGTTCGTGTGCTACGGGACAGGCTGCCCGTGCGTGGAGACGGCGGTGACCTGCCCGAAGGACTGCGGCATACAGGAGACGTGCTCTGACACAGACGGCGGCAAGGACCTGCTCAGGAAGGGCATGGTCAGCTACTGGAGGCCTGGCTACTCGCAGACGTTCAGCGACTGGTGCTTCAGCGACTACAGGTACATCATGGAATACTGGTGCGGCAAGGACGTCTCTCCGACAGGCACGGGCATGACGTCCATGAGCTTCGCCTGCCCCGAGGGCTACATCTGCAGGGACGGCGCCTGCGTGCAGTCAGCCATACCCTACGGCTGCCCGTCCACGGTCTACATCGCGTTTGACAGGAACGAATACCGCTTCGGCGACACGGTCTTCGTCAAGGTGGGTGTCTGGGACATCAACTACAGGGGCATACCCAACGCCCGCGTCTGGATTGAGGGCAAATACAACGGCGTCCCGATAGGGCTGAGCACCCTGACCATGGACGAGAACGGGCATTACTACACCAACAGCACAGTTGGCAGCATGCAGCAGGGCGTCTACGAATACACGGCAACCTACAACGAGAGCGGCTGCCCTGCGATAAGCGCAGGCACGAAGATAATGGTCTACAACACGACCGCGCAGAAGTGCAAGGATTCAGACGGCGGCATTGACTATTACACCAGAGGCACGACAAGCGAGTGCTCCGCAGCAAGCGCCACAACCACCTGCAGGTCCTTTGACGACCAGTGCACCAGCAGCAAGATGGTCAAGGAAGGCTTCTGCAAGGACGACATGCTCATGGACGCGGAGTATGCCTGCCCCAACGGATGCAGGGACGGCGCCTGCCTCAGGTCAGGCAACGTCACGCAGGTGGGCTTCAGGAACGCCTACTGGCAGTGCCAGGACGGCAAAGAGGCGAACGAAGGCGGGGAGACCTCCTGCAAGCCGTCTGAGACATGGCAGAGGTATGCCGAGGAGTTCTGCAAGGGTAGGTGCACAGCCGCGACATCAATAGAGACAAAGTGCAGGGTCGGGGAGAAGTGTGTTGTTCCCGCCGGCAAGTGCGGGGTCGCAAGCTTCAGGGTGTGGAATGAATGCGACACAGGCATCGCGACAGGCGAATGCAAGGAGTCCGACAGCGGCAAGGACGCCTATGTTGCAGGCAAGGCGTGGATGGGCAACAACGTGCAGGAGGACACGTGCTCTGACAAAAGCGTGATTGAATACTACTGCTCGTATGACAGCGAAAAGAACACGGAGTTCATAAAGAAGGACGAGATACCCTGCCCGGCAGGATGCTCGGGCGGAGCCTGCATCAACGAGAAGAAAAACGACTGCGTTGCCAACGGCTTTTATTGCGTTGATGCCGGCACAGGCTGCGGCGAGGCTCCGGCCCTGCCGGCTTATACATGCGGCGCAAACGAGGTCTGCTGCCGCAGCAAGCCCCCGCAATACGAGGAGAGGATAAAGGTCAAGATTGACAAAGGCTGGAACCTGATATCCATACCAGGCACGTTCTCCGTAGATAAGGGAACGTGCAGCCGGCCCGAGAAGTGGGCGTTCTTCTGGTGGTATCCGCCTGAGAAGAGATTTGTGAGCATGAAGGATGTTGACAAGCTTCCCATGGACGGCTGGAACTTCAAGAAGGCCGGGTTCTGGGCATACTCACCCGAGAACTGCCAGATGGAGTTCAGGATATCCAGCGGCAGCGAATACTACCCGGTGGCTGACCTGCCGCAGCTGTTCAGCGGCTGGAACATGGTTGCCATAACCAGGGACATGCTCGGCAGCAAGCCCGATGACTTCAGGGGCGACTGCGAGATAAGGGGCATCTACATGTACGACAGCGGGAAGTGGAGAAGCATCAGGGAGCAGGTGGTGCCTGCAAGCCTTGAGTCGCTCGGCCGCGGCATGGCTGTCAATGTCGCAGGCGACTGCAGGCTCGGCTTCACGAGCATAACCCCGCCCGCGTTCCCGTCAGGGATGATGATTTCAGTGTAAGAAGCAGAAAATGAGATGATATTGGTGATATGACATGAAAAAGATAATCGCGCTGT
>VGIZ01000048.1 GCA_016867675.1 Candidatus Aenigmatarchaeota archaeon
CAGATACCCTGCAAGGAGGCTGGGGAAGCTGAAGGAGGAAAGGGGAACTGCAAAAGGAAGGGTGACGGCAGGGAAAGCAGGGACGGGCAGGTGGCGCGAGAGGCAGGGCAGGGGCTCTGTCAGCGTTGAATACATGTGACCGAGCGGTGAATGCAGGCGCACACCAAGCATAAAACCCTTTTCTCCAACAGATAGGCATGCTCACATACGAAGCCATCAGCAGGGTCGTCGCGCAGGAGAGGAACACGAAGACGCTGACCAAGCTGCCGGGCGAGTTCTTCGAGGACGCGAAGCTCTACATAGACAGCAAGTCCAAGGTCAGCGGGGTGAAGGAGGACGCATGGGAGCTGGACAACGCGAAGAGGCTGCTGCAGGACCTGATGGAGATAAGGGAGCGCAAGATACTCACGCTCGCGCTCTACTTCGTCAGGTCAGGCGTCTCGCCCAAGGACATGTCAAGGGAGGAGATTGGCTTCTTCAACGCCGTGGTTGCCGCGCTGAAGGACTTCCAGTCCAGCAAGAAGCTCATGATTGATGGCAGGCCCGAGAGCCGCTGGCTGCTTGCCATGCTCGCCGATGTGCCGGAGTTCCTTGACGTCAAGCTCAGGAAGTACGGGCCATACAGGCAGGGCGACATCGCGACAGTGCCCGAGGAGAATGCGAGGGTCCTCGTGGAGGGCGGCAAGGCAAAGAAGATGGAAGTGTGACTTGAAACAGCGCTGGCTGATTTGAAGCTTATAAATGGTTCCCTGCAATTATAGCCAAAGGAATTGATGGACATGAAGTACCCCAAGACCGTGAGGACTTTCTGCCCTAAGTGCAAGAAACATCAGGAGCACAGCGTAAAACAGAACAAAAAGAGAGGCAGGTCTACGGCTCATCCTGCATCCCAATCAGCGAAAAGGTTCGAACGAAAAATCCGCGGGTACAGGGGCTTCCCCCGCCCGCAGCCCAGCGGCGACGGCAAGCCCACGAAAAAGGTGGACCTCAGGCTTGTGTGCAAGGTGTGCGGCAAGATGCACACGAAAGTCGGCTTCAGGGCCAAGAAGTTTGAATTGGTATAATGCATTAGAATTGGTGAAAGCATGACTACAGGGTTTGTCAAGGCGAAATGCGCGAAGTGCAAGAACGAGCAGATGATATTCGGCAGGCCTTCCACCGAGGTGAGGTGCCTTGTCTGCGGCGAGACGCTTGCGAAGCCCAGCGGCGGCAAGGGCATCATGGCAGCGCCGAAGGCCGAAAAGGTTGAGAAGGTGGAGAAGGCGGGAAAAACCGAAGCCTCTGCGGAGAAGAAGGGCAAGACCAAGGCCGCCGAAAAGAAGGCCGAAAAAGAGTAGCTGCTTCTTAAACCCGAAGCCCAAATGATGTTCAGTCAGAGGTGCGCATTGTGAAAAAGAGCGGGATGCCAAGGGAAGGCGAAGTCGTAATCTGCAGAGTTTCCTCTGTCAATCCGAACTCTGTTTTTGCCAGGATAGAGGAATACGACAAAGAGGGCATGATACACGTCTCCGAGGTCGCGAGCCGCTGGGTCCGCGACATACGCGAGTTCGTCAGGGAGAACCAGATGGTGGTCTGCAGGGTCACGCGGATTGACGGAGACCACATCTCGCTTTCCATCAAGAGGGTGAGCAGGGAGGAGGCCGCGAGCAGGCTGAACGAATACAAGCGCGAGAAGAAGAGCGAGAAGCTGCTGGAGCTCACAGCCAAGGAGATGGGCATGAAGCTGGACAAGGCTTACGATGAAATCGGCAACGACCTGATTGAAACGTTCGGCTCGCTGACCAAGGCATTTGACATGGCGGCGAAGGGCGCCGAGGTGCTGCTCAAACACGGCGTGAAGAAGGACTGGGCGAAGGCGCTGGCAGAGGTTGCGGCGAAGTCAAAGACAGCGAAGGGCTATGAGACCAAGGCCATGCTGGAGCTTGTCTCCTACAGGCCTGACGGCGTTGATGCCATCAAGGCCGCGCTGTCAAAGCTGCCCAAGGACGTTGAAGTGAAATACATATCGGCGCCTAGGTATCTGCTTGTGAAGAAGGGCACGGACCGCAGGCTGATGGAGGCCGAACTTGAGAAGGCCGCCGCCTCTGTTGTTGAAGAGCTAAAGAGAAGCAGCGGCAGCGGGAGCTTCAAGATTGTAAGCGAGTGAGCAATCATTCTTCCCGCTTGAACGGGTTCAGCGACCTCCTGACAAAGCTGCTCACGCGCTCCATGATTTTCACAGGGATGCTGCCGGTCTCCTTTATCAGGTGGAAAGACCCCCAGACATGGGAGAAGCCTATCACCACCAGCTCGCCTGTCACGTACCGCGTTGAGTAGAACCTCCTGTCCGGCAGCTCCAGCAGGAACTTCAGGAGCAGTAACGCCGCAAGCATCCTGACTATCCATGACATGAGGAACATGAACCCGAACCCACTCAGGCCGAGGATGCCTGAAGCGAACATTTCAATCATCATGCCGCCCGTCATCGGCCCTATTATAGCTGCCAAGCTCAGAAAACACCAGTAGAAGGCTGAGTAAATGGCCCGCTTCTTGCCTCTGGTGGTCTCAAGCAGGTAGTTGAAAGCCGCCAGGTCAAACCCGGCCCACGCTATGCCGGATAGTATGCTTACCGGTATGATGTGCTCCGGCGCCGTGGAGAAGATGTAGAGCAGCGGTATGAATGCCGCGCCGAAGGCGCAGATTATCATTATGGAGCGGTGGCTGAACCTGTCAGCCATGCTGCCCAGCCGCGCTGGACCAGCTATGCCCGCTATGCCGGATACCAAGATCAATATGGAAACCCAGTAATATGCGGCGCCCATCTCCTTGACGATGAAGACGTTCATAAAGGGCGCGCTTATGGAAACGCCCAGCTGCCAGACAAACATCATCAGTATGAAGCGCCGGAACATCCTGTTGCTGAAAGCCCCCCTTGTGTCAATGGATATGTTTATGCGCTCCTTTGCGCGGTACTTGAACTCGGGGAAGCGGGAAAAGAAGAACGCCGTCAGCAGCCCGAAGACGCCCGCGGCGGCGAATATGATGGAGAAGCCCGTCAGACCTCCAAAAAAATCCAACACAAATCCTGCAATGAACACCGTGGCAAGCGCTGCTATCTTGCACAGCGTGTTCCTCCTGCCGAAATACCTGCCACGGCGATGCTCGGGCACGATGTCGCCCATGAGCGACGCCCATGACGGGCCTATGAACGAGTCAAAGAGCGAGAGGAAGCAGACGAAAGCAAGCAGCCAGAAAAGCCTTCCTGCGGCGAAGAGGGGCACGACAGCCACGAGCAGCCAGCTGCCCCTGCTGAGGAACGCCGTGGCAGCAGCCAGCCTGTTCCTGTGGCTGGAGCTTTCAACGATGTAGGCAGCCGGCAGGTATGCCAGCATGGAGAGGATGGCTGGTATGGCGACAATCATGCCTATCTCAAGGCTGGTCGCGCCGAGCGCGAGGGCGAACAGCGTGAGGTAGGCGTTGGTTATGGCGAACATCATGGACGCCGATACGCCCTCGAAGACGCCGTATCTCATGCCCTGCTTCTGCTCATCCATACCCGCCACCCGTCATGCAAGCAGGCACGCCAAACATGGATTTCATTGACATGTTCAGCATGCCTCTCTGCTGCTCGTCCATGCCAGCACCAAAGAATTGTTTATCGGCGCCCTTTCATATAGATATATAATCAGAATACAATCTGCTTGTTAGAGGAAAGGGATATGCTGGGAAACCTTGGAACCGGGCTCAAGGACGCGTTCAGGCGCATTGCTGGGCTCGGGGTCGTTGACAGGGAAGCAGTGGAGGCTGTAGTGCGCGAGCTGCAGCGCGCGCTGCTGCAGTCTGACGTGGATGTCCAGCTGGTCTCAGAACTTTCGGCGAGGATACGGGAAAAGGTGCTGAAGGAGAAGCCTCCCGCAGGCATGACGCTGAAGGAATACTTCATAAAGATGCTCTACGAGGAGCTGGTGAGGCTGCTGGGCGCTGAGAAGGGCGAGATAGAACTCAAGCCGCAGAAGATTCTTGTATGTGGCCTTTTCGGTTCCGGGAAAACGACAACCATAGCTAAGCTTGCCAAGTGGTTCAAGGTCCGCGGCCTGAGCGTCGGGCTCGTCGCATGCGACACGCACAGGGCCGCAGCGCAGGAGCAGCTCAGGCAGATTGCCTCAAGGGTGGACGTCAGGTTTTATGGCGAAGGCAAGAGCCCGCAGGACATAGCGAAGAACGCGCTGAGGGAGAGCAAGGAAGACGTCCTGATTTTCGACACAGCAGGAAGGGACGCGCTGGACAAGGAGCTCGCAAAGGAGCTGAAGGAGCTGGGCGCGCTGGTGAAGGCTGACGAGGTGCTGCTTGTCATCCCTGCTGACATCGGGCAGGCCGCGCGCAGGCAATCCGAAGAATTTAACAGGCTCGTCGGCATAACGGGCATCATCATAACCAAGCTGGACGGCACCGCGCGCGGCGGCGGGGCGCTTGCAGCGGCGCATGTGTCGGGCGCGCGCGTAAAGTTCATCGGCGTCGGCGAGAAGGTTGATGACTTTGAGTCCTATGACCCCAAGCGTTTCGTGGGCAGGCTGATAGGCTACGGCGATATCGAGGGCTTGCTGGAGAAGGCTAAGTCAGCAGGAGTCGAGGTGGACGAGGGCAAGGCAAAGCGGCTGATGGAGGGCAGGTTCACCATGGACGACTTCTACGAGCAGCTCGGCCAGATGGGCAAGATGGGCTCGCTGTCCAAGGTCATGGAGATGATACCTGGCATGGGGCAGGTCAAGATACCCAAGGACATGATGGAAGTCCAGGAGGGCAGGATGAAGAAGTGGAAGTTCATAATAGAGAGCATGACGAAGGAGGAGAGGGCCGACCCTGACATAATCAGGGCTTCAAGGATTGCGCGCATAGCGAAGGGCTCGGGCACGGCTGAGGCAGACGTGCGCGCACTGCTCAAGAGCTACAAGCAGGCCCAGAAGTTCATGAAGATGGCGAAGGGCGGCAAGGGCCTCAAGCGCGGTCCTCTGGCCGCGCTGGCGAAACAGTTCGGGGCGGGCTAGTTCGGCCTGTGCGGCTGATTATTTAACGCCATTGACTGTAAGCCAAGGTTCCATTCTAGCAGCTACCAGCATTCTTCTTTTTCTATGAAGGTCATATGGCTTCATGTGGACCCTGAATGAGCCGTCTGGCTGCTCAACGCATCTGGTCACTATGCATTCATACTCTTGGCTGGTTCGCTCGCCCGTCGCCAAATCTATATTGTCAGGTAAGTAGTTCGACACGCATGCGCCTTCTGGTATTCGAGTCTTGCTGAGAAAGACCAGTTCATCGTCTTCAGCAACATAAACATCCGGACCATCATCGCCTTCCTTGGCACCCGAACTGATGAACCTCCTGTATTCTTCGCTGGTGGAGAATGCTATTGCTCTGATATCAGCTTTGTGTTTGCCATCAGGAGTTTCTTCAGTGACTCTGTAGAATATGGATATTCTGCAATCCAATGAATCAAGCATTATGTCTGAATGGTGGTCATGCCCGACTCCTATTTCCGGAGGCAGGAAGCCGTCGAATGTCACTTCCATCTTGCCTTTCAGCCTTCTCATAATCCCGCTTCCTTCAATGCGGCCTCAACCAATGCAGAAATTATGTGTTCTCCTGCGGGTTTCATGCCTTTAATATCAAAACCATCAAACGGGTAGCCGTCGAAGAATGTTATCTGATAGTTCTTCTGTCTTGCATCTGATATTATC
>VGIZ01000049.1 GCA_016867675.1 Candidatus Aenigmatarchaeota archaeon
CCAAAGAACATCGGCGAGCTTGCCGAGGAGGTCGGCAGGCCGCTCCAGTCGGTCAGCCGCGACCTCGCGGTGCTGCGCGGCTGGGGGTTCATTGAGTTCGTCAGGTCAGGAAGGGAGAAGACGGTCAGGCTGGAAAAGGACATGATAATGATACCGCTGACCTCTTAGGATGCCCGTTCGACAATACAAGAATCAGCAGCAGGGAAAGAATATCGGCCCTGAAGAGGCTTTCCCGCTTTTCCTGGGCGGCTTCTCAGTCAAACAATCCCCCCTTACAAATATCCGCGACCACAAACAGAACGGCTATGAATATTATCACGTTGGCCAGGGTGTCGGCCGGCTGCGGGAAGGTGTGCGTTATGTCGCCAAGCTTGATGAGCCCGCCGATTATCGCCGCGACGACAGCGCCTGTTGTCATGCGGTAGGGGCCCTTGACAATCTTTACCACTTCCCTCCAGACAGACTTGTCCTTCTTCGCCGCCATACCACACCTCCAGACCGCATTCGCGGTCGTGAAACTCTATTCAAATCCTTCTGCACCTCATCCGACCAAGTAGCTTATCCCCCTGATGCCCTGCGTCTCAAGGAAGACCAGGAACAGCAGGAACAGCACCAGTATGACTATCAGAATCCCGACATCCTCCCATGACCTCAGTTTTGCTCCCATGCTACATGCCCTCCATGCTGCAAGTCTGGCAAACATCCCCTTTCCTTGAATATGTTTTCCATCCCATGTCACGTCCTCCTGAAATATGTCTGCACGTAAATCGCGAACGCCGCGAAAATAATCATTGTAAGCGAGAAGTATTTGGCGGCTTCGCTGATTAGGGGGCTCTGCAGAATCTCAAACAGAAAGTAGCCGATGCCAACTATCGCGGATAGCGCGCCAAGCCCGCGCACCCACTTCTGCTCGCTCATTACATTATTGTGGGCGAGGGGGCTAATAAATCATATCTTTGACACTTCCCCGAGAAAAGTCCCGTCCAGCATGTATGCCAGCCCGTGTTTTATGTCAGCGCACCTTGTCATCGGACCTAGCCCGCCAACCAGCTTCCCGTCGTCGTTTGGCCTGTTCACGGCCCAGCCGCCAACAAGCTCGCCGAAGGCGGGCATCAGCAAAAGCTCAGGCAAAGGACTGCCTGCATGGCGCATGCGGCGCATATTGTAATGAGCCTTCAGAAGTTTCCTCTTCATCGGCGCCCTCACCCAGACCTTCTCGCGCCAGCGTTTGCCGAGCCTGTCAGCAAACTCAACCTGCGGGTGGTTGTGACCCATCACAACGGCTTCACAACTGAGTGCATCCTTCGGAGGCCACGCATGGCCGTGGCACAGCCAGAAATTCCCGACACGTAATCCTTCGCTCGGATGCATGGTTATGTCGGGCGCGAGCCTCTCAAGCCCGCCGTCGTGGTTGCCCGGCACGACCTCAATGCTTATCTCCTGAATTCGTGTTTCATCTCCGCGAAGCGGAGTGCCTTTGGCAAGCCTGCTCAGCAGGGCTGGGACCTCCCTCTCCTCCTGGAAGCTGGCGCCTGGCACGCGGTGCTTGACGTCGCCCAGGATTATCAGCCGCCTAGCCTTAGTCCCGCGCAGGAGCTTCTCCAGCCTGGATTCAACTTTCCCTGCCTGCGACGGCATCCTTATGCCAGCCGCGCGGTAGTCGCGCTCTGCGCCGAGGTGCAGGTCTGCTATCACCAGAGCCCTGCCGATTAGCAGCGCGGGCTCGCCTGTCAGAAACTTCATGTTCATGGTAAGAATTGGAAGCGGCGTAGGTTAAATATTTTCACCTCAAAGCCGGTCAGCCGTTGCAGACCACGCTGGCGTCGGCCACTGAGGAAATCGTTGATATCTTGTATCTGCAGTTGCCCCTGCAGTTCGCATCCTCTATTGTGACCGATGTTCCCGGCTTGAGCGGATTCATTTTGAAATAGGGATAGATGTCGCCGTCGGCGCTGGTCTTTTCAACCACTATGTCGCCGCACACGTAGCCGCCGCCGGCTTCCTTCTGGCATTTTATTTCCGGGCCGAAGTAAACGTCGTCTATGTTCACGCTGTTGCCTTCGGGCGAGCCTTCGAAATTGAACACTATGGACGCCTCGGAGGCGCCTTCGGGCAGCTGGTTGATCGTGAATTCCTCCTTGACGAATGCGGGGTCGCCGACAGAAGACGTTCCGTACATGTCCGGTGTGTATTCTTGTGCGAACCCCGGGGTCAGTTCGGACCCCGAACTGTCATAGAACCTTATGGCAGCCATGAGCTTTCCGGCTGTAATATCCAGCTTCCTGTAGAATGAGAAGATGTATTTCTGCGTGCCCGAGTAGTGAACGGTGAACTTGTCGCTCGTGGCTATTGGAGGCTTCGAGGGGTCCGAGGTCACGGCCAGGAGCATTGACTGGCTGCCGTAGACCTTGCTCTCGCGGTCTATGCCTGCATTGCCTATCTGCTGGCTTATGGTGGAGTATATCTGTGCAAGCTCTTCGGGGTCGTTCCCCTGGAAGTATCTGCCCTTGGAGCTTCCGTCGTCATTCTTGGGTGAGCAGTCGGCTATTGCCTGAAGCGTGGCTCTGCCGGCTTCCTTGCCGAACCCCACTGTGTAGAAGATTATCTGTTTGTCAGCATTCGCTGTGTTATAGTCGCATGCCAGTCTGATTGCTTCAGCGCTCGCCTTCTGGTTTATTTTTGCAGAATCGGTCTCGCCGCATTTGTCCGAGGCGCTTCCGTCGCCGGAGCCGGCGCATCTGTTGGCATCGCCGTCGCTCATGAGCACCGCATACCTCTTGTTTGCCATGCTCCCGGAAAACAGGCCGATCGCTTTTTTAATGGCGCATGATATGCAGGTGTCACCGTTGTCCGCATGGTAGTTGTTTATGCCTCCTGCACCGCTAAGCAGCGCTGCATCTTTGGCGCCCTCGCCGGTCAAACCGACAGAGCTGACAGCCTGCGTCCCGTATGACACCAGGCCTACCTGAGCGGTTGGCGCATGTGAGAACAGCGTATTAACGAAGTCCGTGTCAAGCTTCTTCGCGAGCCTTATCGCCACAGAGCTGCAGTAGTGGCAGCCGCCCTCGGCCTTGCACTGCCAGGCGCCGCCTGTGGCGCATTCATCGGCGACAAGCGGCATGCCTCCCTGGAGGCCGGGCTCGCACCTGCCTGACGGAAGCAGGGCGGCGCTGGGCTGGCAGACCGAAATGTTGTTGCAGCAGTAACGGCCTGTCACGCATGTGAAATCATGGTCACAGCAGTAGTCATAGCACTGCTTGCATGCCCTCTTCCTTACCTTGCAGCAGGTGTCGACGCATTTGATGCACCTCTGCTGAATCTGCGTTTTTGAAACGCAGCACTGGGGCTTGAGCCCGCTGCAGGAAGGGTCGCATCCTGTTCCAGGCTCCCAGTCGGATATGCAGCTTTCCATGCATTCCGGCTTCCCCCTAGTCTCGCCCGACGGGTACTCATTTGGCAGGCAGGCATCCTGCCAGCCCTCCACCGGCTTGGTGCCCTCATTATAGGCGAACTCCCCTCTCCTGCCGCATTCTTGCCCGGCTGCCGGGCAGCCGCCGGTTGATGAATCCCTGCCAAAATCGCTGCATTCTTCATAAACATACCTCCCTGCATATTCGGCTGAAAGGCAGGGGTTGGGGTTGTTGCTGTCAGCCGGTCTGTATGTGGTCGGATAATAAGTTCTTGTGGAATCAAGCTTCTTGCCCAGCGACAGGCAGTCGAAACGGTATTGGGTATCGCCTATACCGCATATGCTGCTGCTGCTTCTGGGATATGCGCTGCAGCCGCTGTACTGGCCCTCTATCACCTTCTTGCAGTCAGTGTCATCTTCGCCGGTCGGGTTGGTTTTGAGTATGTAGCTATTGAAAGCCCTGCCGGTGCCGCAGTCCCTGTCACAGCCTGCATCGGCGGCGCAGTTTTTGTCATAAGCGGGGTCGCTGGCGCAGCCGCCATAGACGTATGTGTAGGACTTCTGGTAAGGGGCCTTGTAATAGACAGCTTCTGATATGGGCTTGCAGTAGCCTTCTTCAGGAACCAGGCAGCCGGCTGGGCAATCGGTCTCGTATGCGCACCAGGCGGGCTTGTCCGTCCTGCCGTCATCCCCGCAGGGAAGAGCCATTGCCTGCTCCTTTATCTCATTCTCCGATAGCGCCCTGTTGTATATTGCGACCTCATCCAGGATTCCATTGAAGTAATTGCTGGGGCATGAGTATGAGCACCATCCTGCGCCCGCCACCCTGCCGCAGCTCCCCAGGAACAGCTTTCCAGCGGAGTTTGTTATCGACCATGTCACACCTGATGTGTCCAAGGAGCCGTCAACATAGAATTTTATGGTTTTCCCAGGCACGCTTATGACCGCCGCCACGTGGTGCCATTTGCCGTCGTTTATGACTTTGCTTCCGGCCAAGTCGAAGCATCCGCTGTCCATCCAGGAGTGGTACTTCAGTTTGCCCGCGTTATCTATCATGATCAGCCATTGCCCCGACCTGCCGTACATTGTTGTGCCTGCATAATCATTCTTGCCTATGAAGGCTGTGGATGCGCCTGTGGTCTTGACCCAGAGCGACACCGTGCTTTCGCCCAGAAAGTCGAAGCTTGGGCTGCTCGCGTACTCTATATAGTCATCAATGCCGTCAAAGCTGAACGCGCCGCCTGACACCCCGCCGTTTTCAAGGTATGTTGCGCCGCTTATAACTCCATTGTTCCTCCACCGGGATTCGTCATTCGCGGTCCCATCATCGAAATGGTTCAGCAGAATCGTGCCCTTGTCCGGCATGGTTTGCCTGCTGTCCATACAGTCGGCCATGCTGTTCGAGAGGTCGGTGATAAGGACGACGTCTATGGTTTCCAGCTTCTCGTCCTTGCCCCAGCTGTCGGGCTTGTTGTTGTTGTCCATGTCCCTTTCAAAGCCCGCGTTTGGCACCATGTTGCCCACGGTCTGCGCTGGCGGCGGGTCTGCTGTGCCTATGGAAGCAGTTCCGAGGTTCCTTATCGTCATCGCTGCTGTGTTGCTTCCCGTGCAAATCTCGCTGCCCGGGATTATGGTTATGGTCTTTGACGTGTATATCTCATAATAACTTGAGATGAACAGCCATGCAAAGCCCGCTATTGCGAGGCATATGAGGAGAAGTATTATTGTCGCGATGTCTGATTCCAGGGCCTTCATGCTAAGGATATGCATTCAGGGGTAAAAATGGTTATGCGTGAAATAGGGCTTGCAAAGGCGCCGCATCCCCTTAAATTGCTTTCCTTTCTATGAATATTATATTCCCAATCATACATGGCATCCGCATCATGCTTTCAGGCGAGACATCACGAAATCAGCGCAGCCATGCCCGCGGACAAGGCTGGTCACAGGGAACCAAGGCAACAGCTAGCCATGCTGGTGCCTGCTGCTTCTGAAAGGGAAAACCATGAACGCCGACGTCATATTAACCATTCTACTGACGGCTGTGTTTGTCCTAGTCGTGGCAGTCAGGGTGTCGCTGGCTAGGCGGGTGTTCTCGAAACGCGAGCGCCTCAAGCAAGAAGTTCGGCAAGAATGCATGGCGCGCAGCAACGGCAAACACGTCAGCGGCATGGAACTGCAGCTCGCCTTCG
>VGIZ01000050.1 GCA_016867675.1 Candidatus Aenigmatarchaeota archaeon
CGGGAAACAAGGGAGCGGATGGCGAGGCTGGAGTCCGGCATGAACAGGCTGGAGAACCTCTGCAGGAAGACAGAAGGCATTGACCAGCAGAAGCTGCTGTCGGCGATGCAGGAGGAGATTGACAAACTCTCAGCCGAACTGAAGGAGCAGGCGGCGAAGGACAGGGACAGGATAGAGGACCTGCAAAGCCAGCTGTCGGGCATGAAGGACATCTTCAGGGAGCTCAGGCACATACACGAGGCGCTGAAGGCTGCGGACGTCGCCGCGATGGCAAGGGACATTGAATCCATCAAGCAGAAGCTGGGCTGGCTTGAGCAGAACCAGGCGCCTGCGGGCGTTGACGAGCTGAGGGAAAGGATTGAGGACCTGGAGGCGCAGCTCAAGGGCGTCAGGACAGGCTCGCCGCTCGTCATTGAATAGGCAGTCCGCTATAAGATATTCATATGTGAGGTGTGGTGCATGAAGGCGATAATAGGGGCGTTCATCGTCGGCGTGATAGTCGGCATAGCGCTCGTGAAGTATGTGCTGCCGATGCTCGGCGTGGCGCTTCCTTTCTAGTTCTGGAGCAGATGGCAGGGCTTGCGCAGGCAGGCGCGCCTTCGCATAGCCTTAAAAAACTTTCTTCCAACCATAGGCATGACGCCCGCTGAAACCGCGGCAAGGAAATGGATTCAGCTTCCCGGCGGAGTTCTTGTTTCCAACGGCTACATGCGCAGGGGCAGCAGGATTTTCACGCCCTACGACGCCGCTTGCATGGACACAGATGCCTTCAACGAGGAAGCGGCAAGGTATGACGTCGAGCCCATAAACGGCCGCACCCCTCCCATAGACAGGCTCATCAGGTATTCTGTCGTGCTCCGAAGGCGTTACCGAGATGACATGCGCGTGCCGACCTTCGCCGGCGCCACAGACATACTGGTCGGCCTGGCAAAGAGCAGGGCCGAAGGCGACAGGCAGGCAAAGTCGCTGTACCGCAGGCTTATCAATGGCCCGCTGATAGCCACGAGGGAGGTGCTGAAGTTCCGCGGCAGGCGGCCAGGCGGCAAATACGATGCAACCATTCTGAGGTTTGACGACGAAGGCGCGCTGCAGCCCGCGAAGGACATTGTTGTCGCAGGCGAGGGCTGGATGCGCGAGCTCGGCAGCCATGGCTATCCCGTGGAAACAAGCGAGGAGTTCGGCTGCATTGCAGGCATTGACGACAGGCTCCGGGAGCAAGACAGGTCTGGATACTGGTTGATGGGAGAAGCGCCAAGGAAAGGCGGGCAACGCATACCGCTCCGCGGCCCGTTCTGGTACGGCCCCGGGCTCCTCGACGCCCGCGTGCACAGGGGTCGGTCTTACTCGTACGAGCTCGTGGGCGCTCTCAGGAGCCGCGGCGCTGCATGATGGCCGGCATCCATATCTGAGTTTTGTTGAAACCCTCATCCTGTTTTATTGCCGTTGTCCTTGGCAATGCACTTACCCAAAAGGCAGAACCTTTGGCGCCAAATCGCAGGCAACCATTCCAGGCATCCTTGGGACAGCCTGAAATCCTTGGAATGCCATCAGAGCCGTATTTTAAGCCCAAACCGAAAAGTAGCCCATGGGCATCTTCAGCGTTTTTTCAAGAAGGAAGAAGGAGAAGGCTGCACAGGAAAAGCCCGCGCAGGTCAGCGCGCCCGACAGGATTCATTATGCCGATGTTCCTGCATGGCTGGATTCCGCGCTCTCGGAAAGGCTGGCAGCGGTTGAAGGCAGGACAGAGGAGCTTTTTGACGCCATCATCTCGAAAAAGGATTCACTGAGGGAGAAGATTGGCAGCCTTGGCGGGCAGAGCTTTGACCCGCACGACAAGACCTACGCCAAGGTCAACATGGCCAAGGATGCCTTCGTCAAGAAGGCGCTGGCAGAGCTCAACTGCATAAGGCAGCCGGCCGAGATGAACGACCACAGGATGCTCTCTGATTTTTCAGGCGGCGTGCTTTCAGCCGTGGATTCCATAAAGAACGCCACGCCCAAGCAGGCGATACTGATTTCCAACTACTTCAAGAAGCAGTCGTCCGAAATGGTGGCTGCGATAAAGGAGCTTGAGTCAGCGGCGTCGGAGCTCTCCCGTTTCCTGAAGTTTGACGGCGCGCTGCTGAAGCATGTCAGGGAGGCGAAGGATGGCGCGGCGAGGCTCGCCGAGCTGGACGCAAGGCGCAGGGTGGACGACATTAACCTCTCAAAGGCGTCTGTTCAGGAGGCGGCAATCGGCAACAAGTCTGCAACCAAGCGGAAGGAGCTTGACCTGCTCATGCAGTCAGATGAATGGAAGCTCTACGCAGAGTCGCTCAACAGGATTTCTGAACTGGAATCCGGAATGAAATCCATGGAGCAGGACGCCAACAACATGCTCTCAGTGCTGCGAAAGCCCATGAAGAAGCTGTCGCATGACAAAAAGATGGCGAGCCTGCCTGAAAACCCGTTCAGGGAGGTCGTCATGGCAGGCGGAAGCGCAGAGACACTCGCGAAGTCTGTGCTTGAAGCCTCTGGCGCAGGTGCAATTGCCCTGAAGCCGAGCGAGAGCGAAAGGATAAATGCGCTAAGCGACCCTGCGCTGGCGGAGCTGAGGGACTCTTACAGCAGAACAGCCGAAGAAAAGGGTTTGCTCGAAAAATCCGTTGGCACGGCGCTGCTGGAGAGGAAGAACGCGCTGGAGCAGGAGATTGCAGGGCTGGACGAGGACGGCAGGCGCGCGCGGCAGGAGGTGAAGTTCCTTGAGGAAAAAATCAGGAGGGACAATGAGGAGAAGCAAAGGCAGCTCGGGGAAGCCAGGAGAGCTGTTCAGGAGGCAGCTGGGCCGGCAGTCGTTATCACTCTGCAGAAGACTGCTGAGGGCGCATAGGCTGTGCGACAGCTGTTTGGGCAGACAACTAGCGCAGCTGAGCACAGGCATGACCAATGCGGAGAGGGGCCGCATCATCCGCGACGTTCTTGGTGAATTCGTGTCCGAAAGGCAGCCAGCCACAAAACTGGGCAAAAGACCCAAGGCATCATCCAAATCATCTGGCGGGACTGCACATCCGCCAAAATCACAGCCCTGCGAAGTCTGCGGCAGCTTCTTTTCAAACCTCCAGCGCTGGGTTGACGAGGCGGAAGAGAAACTAAAGGCGTACGAATTCAAAAGCTTTGCCGTCGGGACAAAGCCCGGCGCGGACATCGTCAGGCGCGAGGAAGCGCTCTGGGAGGAGATAGGCATAGAGCACTGCGAGCCTTTCAGGTCCGAGTCCAACCGCGAGTTCGGCAAGGCGCTGTGGGCGCGCATAAGGAAGGAGGTTGACGAGAAGAACCCCGACATCCTCGTCATCCTTGACCTCGGAAAAGGCGAGGTCAGCCTTGACATCAGGTCGGTCTATGTCGCGGGCTCATACAAGAAGCTGGTGCGCGGCATCCCGCAGACCAAATGGGACAGGTATCCTGTCACAGTCGAGGACATCATCGCGAAGCCTTTCATGAAGGCGCTGAAAGGGAAGGGGCACTCCCTCCACGCTGCCGGCCGCGAGGACATAGACGCGCGCTGCCTTGACTGGAGGCCGTTCGTGCTTGAGATAGGACAGCCTGTGAAAAGGAAGGCAAGCCTGACAGCCATGGCGGCGGCCATCAACAAAACGAAGAAGGTGGAGGTCAGGGGATTAAAGTCCGCCGGCAGGCAGGATGTGCTTGCAGTGAAAGAGATGCGCCACGACAAGGAATATCGCCTTCTCGTCGAGTTCGAGGGTGAACCTGACAAGGGCAGGCTGAAGCAGCTCACAAAACTCATAGGTGTCATAGAGCAGCAGACCCCTACGCGCGTCATGCACCGCAGGGCTGACCTGCTGAGAAAGAGGCATGTCAAGTCCCTCAAGTGGCGCAAGGTCAAAACCAAAGGCAAGAAAGATATATACGAAATCCAAATCAGGGGCGACGCGGGCCTCTACGCCAAGGAGTTCGTGACAGGCGACGACGGACGGACAAAGCCTTCGGTGGCCGAGTTCGTGGGCGCGCCTGTGAAGGTGCTTGAGCTGGATGTCGTGAAGATATACGCTTAACACTAGCAAGAACTGAATACAATCTGTTCAGATTATTTCTCCGATGCTCCTCAAGAACCTATAGGCATCTCCGCAAACTCGTGGATTCAGTGATACGTGCACACCATCGTTTGTCGGCTTCCTGATTATCCAGCCCATCTTCCGTAGCCGGTCGAGAGCTGAAATCACGTCAGGTATGTCTTCGGAGGGAACACCTTTGGGTATATTACGTTCATGAGTGTGTTTGCCGCCTACATATCTGCCATGCAGGAGCTTGAGGAGAACGAACGCTTCTGCTTGCTGTGACGTTAATGACATGCATCCCCACTCCTCTCATCCATTCACCCTGTCTATACGCATTTAAGGCGGCTGACGCCGTCTTATTAGGAATTCTTCCTGCCAAGGAGCCCTGTGGAGGATTCTTGGTGTCAGGGTGAATAGTGAGGCGGGGAATCTATGGCTGTAAATTCTCACTATTATGAATGTATTATATGTCTATCATGTATATAAATACCTTCTATATATAAGACTTCTACACAATAAATATACACCTTGGGTGGGAAAGCCGTTGCGAAACGGCAGAGGAAGGGAGTGATTGATATGAGTTTGGTCGCAGTGTTCGGAAACACGCCGACGCTGAAAGTCTTGGACTTTTTAAGAGTTCACTCATTCTGGGACTACAGCATAAAGGACATAAGCAAGGAGGCTGGATTGAGCTACAGGACTGTGCAGAAAGTAATACCAAATCTGATAGAATCGGGCCTGCTGAAATACAACAGAACTGAGGGCAAGGCTAAACTCTACAAAATAAACAAGGAAAGCGCGATATTCAAGCAATTGCAGACAATAGCCGTGGAGGACGACATAAATGCAGTATGCCAAGAAAACGCAGACACCGGAAACAACAAACAATGTCATCCCCGTGAACAGGAAGAAAAACTATACGCTTGATTACACACTTTAGTGTCATTCATTATTCAATTAACCAGTGGGGCCTTGATAACCATATAAAGCCATTAGGGCATATTCAAGGAATTGAGTGATATCATGGTGCTGACATCATGGGGCTTCAGGAGGAAGACAAGGAGAAGGCTCAGCAAGGGCATGAGGGACAAATTCACCGCAGAGCACTTCCTCAAGGAATTTAAGGCAGGGGATAAAGTAGTGATAAGGCAGGACGCCATATCCCAGAAGGGCATGCCCTACCCGCGCTACATGGGCAAGATAGGGACAGTGAAGGGCATGCGCGGCAGCGCCTACGTGATTGACGTCAGGACTGGCGGCAGCGTCAACGAGCTGCAGGTCAGGCCCGAGCATCTGAGGAAGGCGTAGCATGGGCGGCAGCCTGCTTGCGCAGGCGTGAAACATGAATTGAAATGCGTTGACAAAAATAATCATGGTCAATAACCCGAAATCAAAACCAAGGCGATAATCATGGAAATCGTTGAGGAAAAATACGTGGACTGGCACGAGGCCAGGAAGATAATGGAGAAGAAGGCCAAGGAATCGGAGCCAGGCTACGAGCAGAAAAACGCGCTGGAGCACCTCAA
>VGIZ01000051.1 GCA_016867675.1 Candidatus Aenigmatarchaeota archaeon
TGAGGACGCAAGGAAGACAATCGCGAAGCTCATAGGCGCGAAGCCTGAAGAGATAATATTCACGCGGAACACCACTGAAGCCATAAACCTCGTGGCGCACTCCCTGCCGCTGAAGAAGGGCGACGTCGTCCTCGGCACTGACAAGGAGCACAACTCCAACCTTGTGCCGTGGCAGCTGCTGGCGGAGAAGGGCGTGAAGCATACTGTTGTCTTTTCCAAATCCGACAACACCTTTGACATGGACAAATATGGGGCGCTCCTCAAGAAGAACGTCAGGCTCGTGTCCATGGTTCATACATCCAATCTGGACGGCGTGACGAATCCTGCGAAAGAAATTGTGAAAAAAGCCCATGACAACGGCTCGCTGGTGCTGCTGGACGGCGCGCAGAGCGTGCCGCACCAGAGGATTGACGTGCACAGGCTTGACGTGGATTTCCTCGCCTTCTCAGGTCACAAGATGCTCGGACCCACAGGCACAGGCATCCTCTACGCAAGAAAGGACGCCATGGAAAAGCTCAGGCCGTTCATGGCAGGCGGCGATACAGTGGCAAACACGACATATGACAGCCATGAGTTCCTTGACCCGCCGGAGATGTTTGAGGCAGGGTTGCAGGATTACGCGGGCTTCATAGGTCTGGCAGAAGCAGCCAGATACGTCCAGTCATTCGGGTTTGAGAACATTGAAAGGCTGGAAACCAACCTCAACAGGAGACTTACGGAAGGCTTGGTTTCCCTGGGACCCGGCGCCGCTGACATTATCGGCCCGAAAGACTCCAGCCTGCGCAGCAGCATAACATCGTTCAACCTGAAGGGCATGGACCACCATCAGGCCGCGCTGATGCTTGACAAGATTGGCAGCGTCATGGTCAGGTCAGGCCAGCACTGCGTGCATTCATGGTTCAATGCGCACGGCATAAAGGGAAGCGTCCGCGCCTCACTTTACCTATACAACAACGAAAAAGACATAGACGTTTTTATGGAAACAATCAAAAAGATAGCAAAGTTGAGGTAGTATTATCATGGAGGTATGTTCTCATGGTTATTTGCATAGTTGCACTCGTTGTTCTCGGATTCCTCGGCCTGTTCTCGGCGAAATACAGAAAGTGGGCGAGGGAGGCAGCCGGCTGCGTGGCAAGGATGGCAACGCTCAGGCCGTGCGAGACAGGCTTTGACGACAAGGTCAAGGCAGTAGTCACGACCGCGCTGATGTCAAGGCATCAGGGCATCGCGCGGTTCACGCACAGGCACTTCAAGGCGCTGTCATGGGTCTTCATGCTGGCGTTTGTGTTCAGCCTGGGCTATTCAGCCTACAGCATCTACAACCTTGCCGTCTTCGGCACCTGCGACCCCGTGCATCCCGACCAATGCATCTTCAACCCTGGCGGCGACCCGAACAGGGTGGTCTGCCCATATGAGGGCCTGAACCTTTCGGAAAGCGTGACCACTATAGGCAACTTCAGCAGCGTGGCATCAGCGGTCATCGAAGGCAGACCCGCTGTCTATTTTTTCGGCACCACATGGTGTCCGCATTGCCGCTGGGAGAGGCCGATATTCATGAACGTGGCTGCGAAGTTCGCAGGTTACATAGACCTGAAAGTGACGGATATTGACGTCAGCCAGCCGCCTGTTGAGATGGAGCTGTTCAGCCATTACTCACCCGAAGGCAGGATACCCCTCATAATAATAGGCGGCAAGTATTTCAGGGTCGGCAGCGGCGAGGTTTTTGGCGCCGCGAGGGAGGCGCAGGTTTTGACAGCCCTGCTGTGCAAGGCCGCGAATGACCCGATAAGCGACTGCCTGCTGCCTGAGATACAGCAGCTGGCAGCAGAAATCTAGCCCTTCTTGTCTGGCGTTTTCAGTGAGGTCAGTCTTTTTTGCGACCTGACCAGAAGGTCAGCATACAGGGTGCCTTCAATCTTCCCTTCGCCATAAATTCCGCGCATCTCGTTGCCTATGGTATCAAGTTCGTCAGGGTTCTGGGCGGCTTCTATCCTGCCACGATACTCTGCATAGGATCTCAACTCACCTGGAAAACTCAGAATGACAGTCTGCCTGAGCCGCTCAATCTGGTCATCCATTGAAAGCAGCTCCTCGACAGCTGCTATAAACATTTCAACCAGTGAAGCCTGAGAAGGCAGGCCTTTTCCAAATTTATCGCAAGCATTCTTTGCTGCGCTATGATATGATGGCCTGTAGTTCGCATCAGCCGGTCCACTCTCTGCTTCTATTGCTTCCCTCACATGCTGGGGCAGGCCAGCTAGATATGTATTAACTTTTTCTGGCTCCATGTCTTTGAGCGCTTCTTCTGCGTCTAATATGTATGCGAAAGTCCTCACCATATCAAGGCATTTTCGCATGTTTTCAGGCATTGCCATGCCTATAATTTGATGTAAGTTTTTTAAGCCAATCAGCTTACCATTATCATGAAGTTGATTCTTTGGGCTCTCTTGACGGCAGCCATAGTTGTTATCAGCGGCTGCGTGGCATCAAATACCAACGTTCCCGGACTGACAGACGCTGTCAGCAGATGCCAGCAGAAGTGCCTGGACCTCGTGACCACAAGGGCCGACCTGAGCAAGGGACCGTGCCTTGACAACAACATAACAGCGGGCTGGGTCTGCGATATGGCTCATGATCCGCGCCGGCCTGTTGATGACGATCCGTCAAACCAGTGCCCGGCCTTTGGCACGACTGCCCGTCACTTCGTTGAGGTCAACGAGAACTGCAGGATTATACGGGCAGTATAGGGCTATGTTCTTTATGCAGGGTCACAACCAGCAACGAAAAGCGCCTACATTATAATCCCTGTGTGGCTATGACCCGTAACCAAAAGCCCAGCGTTTAATAAGAAACCTCTGACAAGATAGTATCATGATACACCGCGTCCGCAAGACACGTGTCACAAGGAACGAGATAATCGCCGACCTGATATTCTTTTTTGTGCCCGCGCTCATAGCGCTGATTGCGCTTTACGTCTTTGATATCCACTGGAACTTCTATCCGGGCGGCAGCCTGTTCCCGCCGATGAAATACATCTTCACCGACCCGTGGATTTACGTGAGCGGGACGCTGGTCGGCGGGTTCGTGGGCTTCTTCCTCATCAAGCTCGTCGTGCTCGGGATACACGAGGAAGAGGCGATGCAGGCAAGGAAAACAAAGAAGTAGCTATTTCTTCGTTAGAAGGTTCATCCTCTCCAGCGTCTCCCAGATGCCGTAGGCGTAGATGATTGCCTCAAAGGCGTTGAAGTAGTCGCGCTTTTCAAGGAAGTGGCGGCAGTCCCTGACGTATGCATTCACGTTGTCCATGGCGTTCTGCAGGACCCTGCTTTCAAGCCAGCCTTTCACAAGCTCTGCGCCCTGCATCTTTTCTTCCAGCTTGGAGAGCCATTTCTCGGTTTCTGACCTGAGTTTCAGGTTGGTGTCAGGCCTTCTGGTTTTGGGCATGATTAAATATAGACGCCATTAATAATAGTTATAGGGTGCTTGGATGCCGGGTAAGGCCGCGGATGCGGTAGGCAGGTTTATTCTCAGCTTCAGCCAGATAGGCAGGGAGAGCGGCGGCGAGATAGGCGGCAAGGGCGCAAACCTCGGCGAGATGGTCAGGGCAGGGCTGCCTGTGCCGCCGGGTTTCGTTGTCACGACCGAGGCATACACGCGCTTCCTGAGGGACAACCACATTGAAGAAAAGATAAAATCAGCGCTTGCCGGCGTGAATGTCGATGACATCGATTCCCTGAACAGGGTCTCCGAGGAGATACGCGGCATGATAATGAAGTCCAGGATTCCTGACTTCATTGAGCGCGACATAAAGGAGGCCTACATACAGCTTTCGCTCGGCAAGGAGATGAAGGGTGTAAGCGGGCCGGCGCTTGACATGATTAAGGCAGGCCGCGGCGAGGCGCTGGTCGCTGTCAGGTCGTCCGCCACCTCCGAAGACCTTGCGGGCGCGAGCTTCGCGGGCCAGCTGGAGAGCATGCTCAGCATACAGGGCAGGGGCGCCCTGCTGGAAGCTATAAAGAAATGCTGGACATCGCTCTTCACCCCGCGCGTGATATTCTACAGGAGGACGAAGGGGTTCCATGACTTCCCCAGCATGGGCGTCATTGTGCAGCGCATGATACAGGCAGAGAAGGCGGGGGTCATGTTCACGGTCAATCCCATGAACAAGGACTCCAGCCAGATGGTCATAGAATCTTCGTGGGGCTACGGCGAATCCATAGTTTCCGGGCTTGTGACGCCTGACGAGCACATAGTTGACAAAGCCACGGGCAATGTGACAAGCAGGCGCATAGGCAGCAAGAAATGGCTCAGGCGCATGGACCCTGTGACAGGCAGCGTCATCAAGGAAAGGGTTGAATCCGGCAAGATTGATGCGGAAACCCTGCTGCCAGCGGAGCTGAGGAAGCTCTGGGAGCTGGGCAGGCGCGTGGAGGATTACTACGGCGGCGAGCCGCAGGATATTGAATGGTGCATAGAGAGGAACCGCGCGTTCCTTGTGCAGACAAGACCTGTGACAACCCTTGGCGGAGGCGCGGTGCAGCACGGCGGTAAGGCCGAAGGCAATGTCATTGTTGCCGGCCTTGGCGCGTCGCCAGGCACGGCAAGCGGTAAGGTGAAACTGGCGCCTGACGCCGAGTCGGTGAGGGACATGGAGCAGGGCAGCGTGCTTGTCACGAGGATGACAAGCCCCAGCATGGTGCCGCTGATGAGGAAGGCTGCGGCGATTGTCACCGACGAGGGCGGGACAACATGCCATGCAAGCATAGTGAGCCGCGAGCTCGGCATCCCCTGCGTTGTGGGCACAGGCAACGCCACGCAGCTCCTAAAGGACGGGCAGGAGGTCAATGTTGATGCGACCAACGGCAGGGTATATGAGGCGGGTGCAGCCCCTCAAACAACCAGCCAAGAGCTACCCCCAGCTGAAATCAGCATGGGCATTCTGGATATGCAAGTAACCCAACCTGAAACAGCAGCAAGGCCAGCAACTGAGGAAAAAAGAAAGGAAGGAGAAGAGTTCACAGCGACCAGCATAAAGGTGAACATCGCGTTTCCTGAGATGGCAGAGAGGGCTGCGCCCAAGGCCGACGGCGTGGGGCTGCTGCGCGTGGAGCACATGCTCGCCCAGTCAGGCAGGCACCCTGTCGCGCTCGCAAGGGACGATCCCGAGGAGCTCATAAGGATTGTTGAGGAGGGCATAGGCGCAATCGCAAAAGCCTTCCATCCCAAGCCTGTGTGGTACAGGACGCTGGACGCGCGCACAGACGAGTTCAGGGAGCTGGCAGGCGGGGAGGGCGAGCCGAAGGAAGCCAATCCCATGCTGGGCTGGCACGGCATCAGGCGCTCGCTGGACGAGCCTGACGTCTTCCGCTGCGAGATGCAGGCGATAAGAAACCTGCGCGAGAAGGGGCTTGACAACGTCTGC
>VGIZ01000052.1 GCA_016867675.1 Candidatus Aenigmatarchaeota archaeon
GGCGACAAAACCGAATTTGTTGCACAAAATCTTGATCTTGACCAGTTCCCTGCCTGAAACCTTCCTGAGCGCGGGCATCCTATGCGACCTCAAAAACATTCATTATGGGCTTCCCGTTCTCCTTCATCGGGAATTCCTCAAGATAAAGCTCGGTAGCCTCCTTTATGTTCCTCATGGCCTCTTCTATGGTCTTCCCCTGGCTGACCGTGCCGACCTCGGGGCATTCAACCACGTACATGTCCTCTTCCCTGTGAATAACCGCAGTAAAGTACTTCATAGATAATACACGCAATCAATACACGCAATCTTAGAATTATAAGCCCTCGCTCCGATTACTCCATCTCAGAAGCCGTCTTCTTGGTCGGCGTCTCGGCTATCCTCTTGGCCTTCTCGCCTGCCATCTTCAGCGCGGTCTCCTCGTCCACTTCCTCAAGGTCCTCTATCGCCCTCATCAGCTCCACGGTTTCTGCGTCCGTCGGCAGCTCCTCCTTGCCGAAGACCTCCTTGAGCTTGTCCCGCACGTCGTCAATCTTGCCTTCCTCTATCGCCTTCTTCACATCCTCGTCAAACAGCACGTTCATCAGGTGGTCCACGTCTGACTTGAGCAGCTTGTCTATGAACTTGTTCTTCTTCTTGTCGGTCTGGTGCTCCCTCAGCGCCTCAACTAGCAGTATCAGCTGCATCTGGTGGATGTATCTTTCAGCCTCCTGCTGCTTGGTGTTGCTCTCCAGCCGCAGGGTCTTTATCTTGGAGATGTTCAGCAGCTTCATGGGCTTGGGCTTGCCCTTGGACTCCATCATCAGCTTCTGCATCTTGTCCTGTATGACCTGCATCTCGTCGGAAATCCGCTCCACCCTCTTCTCCACCTTTATCCGCTCTTCCTGCAGCTCGTCCCTGTCCAGGTGCTTGAACATGTCCTTTCCGAATATCTGCTTTATGTGGCTGTGAAGGTCCATGCATGTCGCCTCGTCCTTGGCATCGAACTCGCTTGGCGATGTTGGCCAATGTGAGAGTTTCAGCTTTCGCCTTGCTCTTGATAGCGGTCTGCAACCGAGACTTCGTCTCGGTGCATCCCGAGACCCTGTCTCGGAGATGCTTTTGTTCTTCTGTTAAGCGCAGTTTCGGTTTATGATAATTCTTGTCGGGCATACTTTTAAACCCATATTAAGGCGGTGAAGCACAATATTAATCAAGTGCTTTGCATGGCTAGGATGAAGGGCTTCATGCACATAGTTGAGATAATCATAGTCGTCCTTGCCATGTTCGTTGTGATGGTCCAGCTCATGGGCACGCCCAACATAGACACGGACTGGTCAAGGGTCTCGCTTTCCATGAAAGCTGACGACCTCCTGCACTCGCTGGAAGCGGCGGGCATTGAGTGGTTCAACAGCGCCCGGCTCTCCGCCGCCATAAACAGCACGCTGAACATGAGCAACCTGATTTACTCGGTCAGGCTGAGCAACGTGATAAAGCCCGACATGAGGGTGGGCTGCATCTGCTTCAATGAGGGCGAGTTCGCCGAGGTTAAGGCTGCGCTTGAAACCCCCACGTTCTCCATAAACAGCCAGAGCCCCGGCTTCCGCGTCGAGAACATCACGGCAGACGAGCTGCCGTTCAACTATAACGTGATAATCATTATGGACCGCAACATCAGCTACACCAACGCCTACAAATACCTTGCTAACGGCGGCGGGCTGATTGAGGTGCGCGACCTGAGCCTCATGCTTGCGGGCCCTGGCGAGAACTTCGGGGACGAGGGAAATGTCCATCAGAAGCTTTTCGGCATAGCCTTCTCAAGCGAGATGCCGCAGCCATCCCAGGCCGAGATATCGTTCAACTCGCAGGCAACCTTCCCGAACTCCACGTATTTCAACGTCTACAACTACTTCAGCCACATACCCAACAGCACAGGCATGAAAATCAACGAGACGCATTACTTTCCCGACTTCCTCGGCAGCGAAGAACAGATAAAGATAATCCTGCCATCGGCAAGGGCATTGATGAACCAGAGCGGCACAGGCTCGCCTGCGCTCATAGTCAACAAGGCTGTTGCCGAGAACAGGGGAAGGACAGCCTGGCTCTCAGGTGGAAGGCTGCTGACAGAGGACGACATGTCGGTCCTCATCAAGTCGCTGGCGATATGGGCAAGCGGCGAGGAGTTCAGCGTCCTGCCGAGCATCTCCATGGTCAGCCCCATGAAAGCCACAATGTGCAAGGTCTACAACCGCGACATGATGCAGCCCGTCGAGATAGAGCTGACGATGGGGAGCGTCTACTGAGAAATCCTGATTAGCCGTCATCCTGCTGTTCAACAAGTTTGTCGTCAACGAATGCGTCCCTCCCCGATACGCGCGAGATGAGGAAAGCGTGGGATGGTATCATCCTTATCCTTCCCCTGTTGGTAATGGCCTCAGCCACATAACACTTGTCCTCATCCACGCCATTTATGACAAACCTTCTGGGGTTGCAGCCGTTCTTTATTGCGCGCCGCAGAAAGCTGGGAGCGTCAAACCTAAAATCGTCGGGCGCTTTTGCGCTGTCCACAGGATGGCTCCTTCTCGCAAAGTCGTAGGCAAGCAAGAAAACAGATTCGCTCAACCCAAACCCTGAAATCATGGGGGTTCTTTCTGTCCCCTCAACATCCATGGCTGCGCTTGAAGTGCCGGTTAGCATGCTGCAGGACTGAATGCCCATGAGAAAATTCCTGACATTCCTTCCGTTCACATTGATGTCGCAGCCGTATATCGCGCCGGCCCAAAAGCCTTGCGCAGGGTCTTTCAGCGGCATGGCATATCCGTCTTCGAGCACAACCCCGGATTCAGCTTTGCTTCTGAAATCACCCTCTTTGCAAAATATGATATCCAACGGCTTTCCGTATGCCCTCAGGTCGCTGCGCCTCAGTATACTTGCAAATGCGCAGCTGGGTTCGTCGCATTCCGCGTTTATGTAAACGCCTCTTATCGGCCTGAACGGGTTCATGCCTCTTCCTGAAGCCTCCCTTAAGACATCATATATGTCGCCGCCATGCTCTTCGCCGCTGCGCTTCAGGGCATCAAGTATATCATACGCTATGTTATGCATCAAAAAACGTCTGCCATCGTCGAGATCCAGCCTGAGTTTGTATCCTGCCGGCCTGATGCCGAGCAGAAGTCCTCCGGCCATAGTGCCGAGTGGCTCTATGCCACCCTCCCTTTCCACGACTCCGTAGCTTTCAACCTTTCTCAGCGCCATGACAGCCGTTTGGCAGGAAATTTTATAACCTTAGCGCATGACGGGTCGCGATTTGCCTTTAAATCACGCTGCTGCAAATAGATAGCATGCCCGAAGAGCAGCCGACAGAGATGATAAGGGTGCGCATGCCGCGCGGCAGGGAGCAGATAGGCGTGATAGACGAGATGCTCGGCGCAAGCAGGTTCAGGGTGACGGGCAAGGACGGCAGGACGCGCATCTGCAGGATACCGGGAAAGTTCAGGAAGAGCGTCAAGATATCGCCCGGCGACCTCGTGCTCATCGAGCCGTGGGAGATAGAGCCTGACGCGAAGGCGGACATCATCTGGATTTACACGCGCACGCAGGCGGGCTGGCTCAGGAAAAGGGGAATGTGGCAATAGGCTGGTTTATATATATCCGTTCGCCAAATTATTATCAGTTATGCTCGCTATCGGTGCTTGCGCCGATAGGCAATATTATTCTTATGGACAAGGCTGCGGTTTTCATAGACAACGGATATTTCAAAAGGGTGCTTAGGGCAACGTCTGCCCAAGGCATTAACCTTGAGGCGTTCTCCAAGTGGCTGTGCAGCAGGGTCAATGCCGAATGGTACAGGACTTATTTTTATGACTGCATGCCGCACCAGAGCAACCCGCCAACCGATCAGGAAAGGCAGATGTTTTCAAGGATGAACCGGTTCATATACAGCATAGGCAAGCTGCCGCGCTTTCAGGTCAGGATGGGAAGGCTGATAAGGCTTCCTGACGGCCACTTCAAGCAAAAGGGCGTGGACATACAACTTACCATAGACCTGCTTAGGCTCAGTCTGCGTCGTGACATACAAAAGGCCATACTGGTTGCCTGTGACAGCGACTTCGTTCCTGCCGTGCAGGAAGCGAGGAATGAGGGCGTTCTGGTTTTTGCCTGCTTTTCTAGGGCGGGCGGATGCGGCATACATGACGAGCTTCACACCAACTGCGACGACAGGATAGAATTAAAGGCGGAGAGCTTCAATGAAATGAAATTTTTGCCGGATGGGAGATGACATGACAACCGAATCGCTTCTCATACCCGAGGAAAGGAAGCCCGCGCTTATCGGCAAAGATGGCAGGACAAAAGCGGGCATAGAGAAGGCGACAAACACCAAAATCAGCGTCAGCGACGGCGTTGAGATAGAGGGCGAGGCTGTGGCCGTGATGACAGCCTGCAACATAGTGACGGCCATCGCCCGCGGATTCTCCCCGAAGGATGCCATGCTGCTGCTGGACGAGGAGAACTGCATAGACGTCATCTCGCTGCGCGGCGAGACGCCGAAAGCTGAGAAGCGCCTGCTGGCGCGCGTCATAGGCAAGAACGGACAGGCGAAGAAGACCATAGAGGACGAGACGGGCGCGAGGCTGGCCATCTACGGCAAGACAATCTCCATCATCGGGACAGCGGAGCAGCTGGCGCACGCGCGCAGCGCTGTGGAGCTTCTCCTGCAGGGCAAGACGCACGCCTACGCATTCAAGAGGATGAAGGGCGGCTGAGCGAGCATATTTTAATATGGAAATCAATCAGAAGATGTGAGCTGGTAAGATGGTTGAACGAGTGAACAAGCCCTGGGGCGGGGAGCTGGTATTTTCCAAGAACGAGAAGGTCACGGTCAAAATCCTGAAGATAGAGCAGGGCCATGAAACCTCGCTGCAGACGCACAGGCGCAGGGACGAGGACTGGTACGTCCTCAAGGGCAAGGTGAGGATACAATACGGACACAGCCCGAGGGAGAGGCTGGACACCATAGTGCTGAACAGGGGCGGCGGAATAACCGTGGCGCGCGGCATGCTGCACCGCGTCACCGCGATTGACGACACGCTGATTCTGGAGATATCGCGCGGCGAGTACAGCGACGCGGACATCGTGAGGTACGATGACAGGTACGGACGCGTGCCCAAGAGAAGGCTCTGAATGTTAAATGAAGCTTCACGCGTTTTTATTGCTTTCTCCCAAAGTTGATCATGAATGTTCCTTCGGTTGTCTGGCCCGTTGAACTTCTGAAGCACAGGTTTGTTTACGCGAGGATAGGTGACGGTGACTACCTGCGCTTTGGGAAAAGTCCCTCGTATCATTCGGATGTTCTGGCATCACTTTTGGGGGAGTTCGGCATCACTCCTGAATTGTTTGAAATTCAAAGATTTGTAGAGACT
>VGIZ01000053.1 GCA_016867675.1 Candidatus Aenigmatarchaeota archaeon
CAACCGCTTGGGAGGTTGCTGTCATCCGCTCCTCCAGCTTCGCGTCAATGAGCTTCCTGTCAGCCTTCGGCCATTCCGTCAGATGCACGCTTGAGCCGAACAGCCCTGAATGGACATTCTCCGCAATGAACGGAGTGAACGGCGCCATCAGCCTGAGCAGCCTGTCCATCACGTAGTTCATCGCAGCCTGCGCAGCAGCCTTGTCCCTGCCTTCATACCACGGGCTGACCCTGTCGCGGATTATCTTGATGTACATGCGCGAGAAGTCGTTGAGCATGAAGTCCACAAGCGCGCGCGATGCCGCGTGGAACTCAAACGCTTCCATCTGCCTGGTGACGTTTCCAATCAGGGTGTTAATGCGCGACATTATCCATCGGTCTTCAACCTTCATCTGGGACGACCTGCCCTTCGGCAGCGCCGCCTTCTTGTCACCGTAGCTCTGCATGAACACGAAGGTGTTCCAGAACACGTTGAGGCTGCGCCCCATGTCCTTGGCCCTAGCCAGGCTGAAGTTCTGCGTGTCCCATGGGGCGACGTCGGCGCAGCAGTAGAGGCGCAGCAGGTCCGCCCCAAGCTCCCTGTATGCGTCCTCTGCCCAGACGACATTGCCCAGCGACTTGCTCATCTTCTCGCCCTTCTCGTCAAGAGTCCAGCCGTTCAGGCAGCACGTCTCGTATGAGGAGCGCGAGAAGTTCGCCACCGAGGTCAGCAGCAGCGAATAGAACCAGCCCCTTATCTGGTCCTGGCTCTCGTCTATGAGGTCAACAGGCCACAGCTTCTCAAACAAATCCTTGTTCCTCTGGGGGTATCCCAGGGAAGCCCACGGCGCTATGCCCGAGTCAAACCACACGGTCATGATGTCAGGGTCGCGGCTCATCTCGCCGCCGCACTTCCTGCATTTCAGCCTGACCTTGTCCATGCTGACCTTGTCTATCTCTATGCTGTCAGGCAGCTTCTTCGCCGAGAGCTTCCCCAGCTCAGCCAGCGAGCCGACGACAGCAACCGAGGCGCACCTGCCGCACTTCCAGACAGGCAGCGGTATGCCCCAGAACCGCTGCCTTGTGACAGCCCAGTCAGGCGACTCAGCCAGCAGCGCAGCCATGCGCTCCTGCGCGAATTCCGGCAGCCAGCGGATGGCCTTGTTCTCCTTCTGCATGACGTCGCGGATGTTGTCAATCTTCACGAACCACTGCCTGCTCATCCTGTATATGAGCGGCGACTTGCACCGCCAGCAGAGCGGGTATGAGTGCGTTATCCTGCCTGCGTTGAGCATCAGGCCGCGGCTCTCTATGTATTCCATTATCTCCCTGTCAGCCTTCTTCACGAACCTGCCCGCGAACCTGCCTGCGCCTTCTGTCAGGCAGCCCTTGTCATCAACAGGCGAAGGCTCTGCAAGCCCGCAGAGCTTGCCTATCCTGTTGTCCGCGTCGCCGTGTCCCGGCGCAATGTGCACAAGACCAGAGCCTGTCTCCATGTCAACGATGTGGCCGAACTCATCAAACAACTCCGTCGACTTTTTTACAGATGTCTTTGAAGCCACCCTGGCCTTCATCACAGGCATGGAAAGGATGACCCTGTGGCCCTTTTCCGTTCTGTTGATGTCCAGCTGCAGCGGCACATCAAGCACAGGCTCGTATTTCAGCCCCTCCAGTTTTTTCCCGCTGAACTTTTCCAGAACCCTGAACCCGATGTCCATCTCTGTGAGCGCTGTCAGGCGCTTCTCAGCGAGTATCAGCCTGCTGCCGTCTGACAGCTCAGCCTTCACATACTGCTCGCTGGGATGCGCTGCGATTGCCACGTTGGCAGGCAGCGTCCATGGCGTCGTCGTCCAGACCAAAAGGAATGTTTTATGCCATTGGTCATTGTCACTCTTCTCCTTTGCTGAACTTGGTGAAGTGGAGGGTTTAACTTTATCAAACCCCTTCACGGGGAACTTGACGAATATGCTCGGGTCTTCCACGTTCTTGTAGGAGTCGGTGGCCTCGTAGCCCGACAGCACGGTCTCGCACGACGGGCACCAGAAGCCGGGCCTCTGGCCCTCAACCAGCTGGCCGTTCTCGTGCATGTTCTTGAGCGTCCACCACCCGCTCTCCTTGTAGCTGTTGTCGGACGTCAGGTAGGGCTGGAGCCAGCCGCGCCATGCGGCAATCTTCCTGTACAGCTCCATCCAGACATGCTCGTTGCCCTTCGCCAGCTTCTTGCACTCGTCAATGAACCTTTCCGCGCCTATCTTCTCAACGATGTCCTTCTTGCCCTCTATGCCCAGCTTTTTCTCAACAGCGTTCTCTATGGGCAGGCCGCCGCAGTCAAAGCCTGGCTGCCACCAGACAGAGAAGCCCTGCATCTGCCTGAACTTGCCCCAGACGTCCTTGAAGGTGGTCGTCTTTATGTGCCCCACATGCGGTATGCCGTTCACGTATGGCGGGCCGTCAAGCAGGTAGAACTTCTTCCGCCTGGCGTCAAATTTCACAATCTTCTCAGGCACGCCCTCCCTCTTCCAGTATGCCTGCACCTCCCTCTCTATTTCGTGGGGGCTGTAGTTCGTGGAAGCCATGTGATTCCTATTCCTCTATTTTTCGTCCCCGTTATATAAGGGCAGTTGCCCGTATCTTCTTTTCTCTTCCCTTAGCCAGCCAGGCATGCCGTTGATTATCCCAGCAAGCCTGCCTGTCACAGCCTCGCCGTTCAGCAGGTAGGGATTGAGCAAAGTTGAAAGGGCAAACCTGTATTCGGAACAGGCAAGTTCATCATCCAGCAGCGGAAGCCCTGCGGCAATATGCCTGTTGGCGCATTCAAGCGCGGCCATGTATTCTTTGCATGTCGGGTGGCGCGCATTCATCATGTCAACCCCGCCGCTGCTTTTGGACGATGCGCACTCAAAATGGCCCAGGAATTCAGCCTTCGCCTCCTCAAGGGAGGGGGCAGCAGGCCCGCCTGGCACAGAGCCCGCCTCTCCTTCCGAACCCGTATCATGCAGTCTGTCGTGGCTCATGATGCACCTCCCGCCCAGAAACTGGGGCGAGATTAACCTATGATAATGATGCCTATGATGATGTCAGAAATTCCTGCAATCCCCGCGCCGATTCTGCTTGCCATGGGCATCTATAGATAATATGCACAGAAAAAGTTATAAGCTTGCATAGCCTACTTCCAAAACTCCTCGTTCACAGGGAACTTCCCATCCATGCATGCCATACACAGGTCGTCAAAGCCTATGGCCTCTACGAGGTCTTCCTGCGTTGGATAGCAAACAAAATCAGCATTAAGCTTCTTGGCGACGGCTGCCCCGATATCCTCAACACTGCCGCCAAGGCCATATGCTGCAAACCCCTTACTTCTGGGGTCCTTTATGCATGCATGTGTGAGAGGCGGACATGATATCACCGGATATATTTTTGTGGCACCAGCCCTTCTCAACTTGTATATCATCCCGTCCCTGAAGACAACGCCTCTGACTATACTATCATCGCCGACCGCAACCTTCCTGCCATGCACAAGATTGGAGTTCATGTAGAACTTTACATTTGCAGCAAGCCTCCTTTCAGCCTCACTCTCGACTTGGAATGTTCTCTTAGCGCCGGGGTTCTTTATTGCGACTTCTTCGTATGGCACCATCTGGCCCCTTATCCTGCTCAGCTCCTGCTGGAAGCCTATGGCGACACCACGCCCCGAATCAGGCGAGGCCATCACAAGGTCGATATCCCCCACCCTCTCCGCGTGCCGTCTGGCAAGCCTACACCCAAGGTCCTTCCTTGCTTCATAGACATTCCTTCCCTCTATTGTGGATGTCGGGTCCGCAAAGTAGACCCATTCGAATGCGCAGTGTGCGTGCTTTTCTTGCCTCAGCACCCTTGAGTCCATACCCCCATTTGTTACAACAACAACTTCGCCTGGCTCTATATCCTTCAAAAAATCTGCCTCCACACCCTCCAAGGCTTTGTTTTCGGATGTAACAACATATTTTCCATCCTTGCCCTTACCAAGGCAGAACGGCTTTATCCCCCGCGGGTCCCTGAATGCAACAAGGCTTACGCCGTCCTTGTTTCTGACAAGCGACGCCACGCAATAGGAACCTCTGCCGTTGAGCTTTTCCATGACCCTTTCAACCGCGGCATAGAAATCGTTTGTTTCATCCAGATACCTTGAGAACAACGTTCTCATCACGGAATCATTCTTTCCACCAAATCCAAGCATTATGCCATCCATGGCAAGCGATATCGTATGGCCTTCGCCCCACTGCTCCACGGGCTGCAGGCCGCCCGCATCTTCGTAGAGTGTGTGTCCTATGGCTGCACTTGGTGCCATCTCCCTCAAGCCCTTCAGGCCTTTTGTCCTATCCCTGAAGAAATAATAAGCTAGCTGCCTGTCTTTGTCAGTATGAAACCCACCATCACGATAAACGCTTATGCCGCAACCCTCCTCACCTCTATGCTGCATGGCCACGGTGCCAAGCAGCAATTCGTCTGCGACACTTTTGCCATCAACCGAATAAACTCCCAAGATACCTGACATCAATCCACCATTGTTTATGGCAATGATAGTTGATGCTAAGTCTTATATTCCCTTCGCTGCAAAGTGGGAACATGAAACCCGTGATATGCCTCGGCATTGAAAGCACAGCCCATACATGGGGGATTGCAATCGTTGACGGAAAGGGTAGGGTCCTCGCCAACGAGCGCGACATCTACCGCCCCCCTTTAGGCTGGGGCATCCACCCGACCGAGGCGGCGAAGCATCATGATGAGGTCGGAAGGATTGTTTATGAGAGAGCGCTGGAGAAAGCAGGCATTGGAATGAGCGACATTGACTTTGTAGCCTGGTCGCAGGCGCCGGGCCTCGCGCCCTGCCTGCACAAGGGGCTCAACTTCGCGTTATCTATAGCCAAGAATATATCCTCCGCTTCATCAAGCTCAGCAAAGGAGATTCCATTGGTGGGGGTTAATCACTGCATCGGGCATATAGAGATAGGCAGGTTGTCCTCAGGCCTTCGCGACCCGATAACGCTCTACACATCAGGCGCGAACACGCAGGTGCTCGGCTTCGTCCCGGGATTTGGCCGCGGACGCGGCAGGCAACCTGGCCGCTACCGCTGCTTCGGCGAGACCATGGACGTCGGCATCGGCAATGCGCTGGACAAGTTCGGCAGGGAGGCAGGGCTGGAGTTCCCAGCGGGTCCGAAGATAGAGGAGCTTGCGAAGTCCGGCTCCTACGTAGAGCTGCCCTACGTCGTGAAGGGC
>VGIZ01000054.1 GCA_016867675.1 Candidatus Aenigmatarchaeota archaeon
GCCTTTGAGCCGCCGGCTGCGGCGATGTTTTTCCTGCAACTATCGGGGCAGTTGGACGCCAGCACCACGTGCGTTACCTTGCCTGACTTCAGCCCCCTCGCGACGCTCCTGCTGCCTATCAGAAGCCTGCCCGAGTCGTGCGCGTCCTTGACCATCTTTGCAATATCCATACATTTCACCTTGTTTTTGTTTACGGACTCGCTTGTTGCACTTGGCGTATGCGAGGTATCACACTATATCAACTTATTATCCGACTCCTATGTGCTGCGGCTGGGGCTGCGGCATCGTTGTACTCACCGCTTTCAGCTTTGAATGGTGCTGCTTGAACCTCTTCCAGACCATCTCGGATTTCTTGCTGTCAATAACCTTAACAGCCAGCCACCTGGGGTTGTGCGGCTTCACGTCCGACGGGTAATAATCCACAAGAACGGTGTCGCCCTTCTTCACAGTGCTCTCTATCCTCCTGTCCACGCGGACAACGCTGAGGTTCTCGTCCCAGAACTCCACCATGGCTTGCGTGTCGTCGTCCTTGCCCTTCTTCGGGAACAGCTCAAGCACCTTTCCTGGATGATACACCATACCTTTCGCCTTGTCCTTCTTTACGGACTTGCTTGTTTCATTCGGTTAATGCGAGGTTTAACTTTATTATTAATATACGTATCCCAGCAGCTGGCCGCCGAGACCCTCCTTCTTCGCCTTCTGGTGGTCCATGACGCCCTTTGACGTCGTGACCAGCAGCAGGCCTATGTTGTTCGCAGGAAGGAAGCGTTTCTCCCATTTTATGAACTCGTCATTCTTCGTGGAGAACCTCGGCTTCACGACATGGCAGTTGTTTATGTTGCCGATGAGAGTGACCCTGAACTTTCCGCCCTTGCCGTCCTCAATCCTCTCGAACCTGCCTATGTAGTTCTTGTCCTTCATTATCCTCAGTATGTCGGCCGCAAGCTTCGATGCCGGCACCATACATTCCTTCTTGCCCACGCTTTCCGTGTTCTTTATTATCGCGAACACATCGGCGAGCGAATCGTGTTTCATACATTTCGCCTTACATTTCTTGACGGACCTGTCTGTTTCTCTTGGTCAATGCAGGATGTTAATTTTATCATATCACCTAGCTGTATTTCCTGAAGCCCAGCTTCTCGGCCTCCTCGCGGAAGCACTGCCTGCAGTAGTAGAGGCCGTACTTCACCGTGACGCCGCTGGTCTTGCCGCACTTCCTGCACCTGTGCAGGTTCGCGCCGAACTTCCTCTCCTTCGGCTTGCTGAACTTCATGAACCTCGCCAGCTTCACAGGCTTGTTCGCCAGCTGCTTCCTGTTCCTTTCAAAGCCCTTTCCAGCCATGTCATCACCAAATGCACTGAATGACATGCCATGCAGCATCCAATTCCCGTTGCATGAGCATACCTTCGTAGCGTTACAGCATCACATTTACTCCTCTTTCTCCTCGATTACCGCGCCCAGCTCCTTCCTAGCCCATTCCATCGCATCCTCCCTCGTTATCCTGTGCTTCGCGCCTATCCTCGCCGGCCTTATCATGCGCCTCTTCACCCTGTAGCCCGGCCGCTCCAGCGATACGCAGACGTCCATGCCGAGTATGCCGACGTCCGGGTCGTACTTTACGTCATGAATGTTGAAGTACTCGTGGATTCCGAACGAGAAGTTCCCGCTGCTGTCGAACTGCGACGGCTTGAGCCTGTTCTCCTTTGCCTTGAGCAGCTTCTTCAGCAGCTCCATGGCTGCTTCACCCCTGATGGTCGCCTTTGCGCCTATGGGCCTGCCCTTGGCCATGCCGAATGTCGTCCTTTTATGCGTCTTCGTGACAACAGCCTTCTTGCCGGCGATCTTCTCCATGATTTTCTGCGACTTCTCAAGCTTGGGCCCCGCATCTCCGGCGCTCATGTTTATCGTGAGCTTCTCAAGCCGTATGCTTCGCATGACATTCGCCCCCAACTTGTTGCCGGACTCCTTTTTTTCTTTTTGCCCAGCGGAGGGTTCAATCTTTCTGCCCATATTATCACTTCTTGGCGTGTCCTGTCTTTGCTGCGGTGACCATGATGTAATCCTTCAGCGTTTCTATCTCCTTCCCGTCAGCGTCAAGCACCACGACGCTCTTCTCGGTCATGAACCTCCTGTCCCTCACTTCCTTTACCTTGCCACGGATGCCGATGTTCTTCCCGCTCGTTATCATGGCATTTGCGCCCTTCTCAATCCTGAAGTGCCCGGTTATCTTCTGCCCCGGAATTTCTATTTCCACAGTTTCGCCCGGCCTATACTCGCTCTTTGCCTTCCCCAGCCTTATGACCCTGCCGTCATGCAGCGATATGCATCCAACCCCGCCTTTGATAGTGAACTTCTTCCTAATTATGCACAACTTCCTGCCGGCTTCGGCGGCGCCAATCTTCTCAACGAACAGACCCTTGGAACCAGTCATAATCCTGAAATGCTCCTTTGTCGGCTTCACCTCTATCACGTCCATGAAGCCCGCAGGATACTTATGGTTCCTTCTCACCACGCCATCGACCGACACCGCGCCCTGCTTTATTATCCTCTTCGCCTCGTCGCCCGTCTCCGCATACCTCAGTATGTCCCTCACTATCACAAGCAGCGGTATGCAGTCCATCTTCGCATGCGGGCCGGGGCTTGGCGCGACCACGTACTTCTTGGCCTTCCTGGAAATCTTCCATGTCTTCGGCATCATGTGCCTTTTCAAGTGCGCCATATTTTTCGCCTTTCTCTTGTCAACGGAACCGCTTGCCGCTTTTGGTTAATGCGGTGCGTAAACTTATATCAATCCCTTTTCTCCTTCTTTTCTTTGGCAATGACTTCCTTTTTCACCAAAGCCTTCCTTTCCAGCTGCTTCCTTCTCATCTTGTCATCCATGTTGAGCTTCGTTATCATCAGGTTTGACGGCTCAAGGGCACGCTGCACCTCGGAGCCGTCCACCTTCTTCACGGTTATGCCCTCGGCATAGACTTTCAGCGAGCTCAGGTCAACGCGGCTCACCGCGCCTGTCGTCTTCCTGCCGCTTCCGGACATCACCCTGACTTCGTCACCTTTCCTGACAGGCAGCGACCTCTTGCCGAGCTGGCCCTTCAGCTCCTTTGACAGCCTGACCGACATGAGCCTGTGCCTCACATGAAGCGGCGCATTGAACCTGTACTTGCGCTGCTTGCGCGGCTGGCTGCTCGCCTTCCACCTGCTTGACCATTCTGACTTCATATTTATCCTCTTGGTTCTCTACTCGCTTGTTGTCTGTGAGAACATAGTTCTCACAACATGCCTGAGTTGCTCCAGCAACTCAGTGCATCCCTTGTTTCATGCGAGGGTTTAAGCTATATCATCACACCACCTTCGCGCCGGGCTTCACTTCCTTGTTCGGGTGAAGCAGCACGCAGTCGCTCCTGTCGCCCCCGACGTCAATCGCCATTATCATGCCCTGGCTTTCAAGGCCCCTGAACTTTTTCGGCTCAAGGTTGAACACGAACGGGCACTGCTTTCCTATCAACCCCTCCGGAGCGTAAAACTCCGCGATGCCAGCGACTATCTGCCTCTTTTCCGTGCCGAAATCCACCTGCATCTTCATGAGCTTGTCTGCGCCCTGCACCTTTTCGGCTTCGGTTATCTTCCCTATCCTTATGTCCATCTTCTGGAAATCCGCGAATGTTATCATACCTTTCGCCTTCCTCTTGATTACGGATTGCATCTGAGCTTCGCTCACGGCATGCCTGAGTTCATTTGGAACTCAGCGCATTGCTTGTCTCACTTGGCTAATGCAAACATCAACCTTATGTCAGACGACCTGCCCAGCGATCTTGCCAACGACAGGGAACCTCTCTATCGCTTCCCTTGCCACCGGCCCCTTTATCATCGTGCCCTGGGGCTCGTTGTCCTCGTTGACAACCACGCCCGCGTTGTCCTCGAACCTTATGCGCATGCCGTTGGCGCGCCTGTATTCCTTGCGCTGCCTTATTATGACCACATGAAACATCTGATGCCGCACCTTCTCGATACCCTTGTAGCACCTGCACTTGACAAGGCTGCCGACACCCGCGTGCGGCTTCGTCCTGCGCTTGCCCTTGTAGCCCCTGACCGAGATTATCTGCAGTATCTTCACGCCCGTGTTGTCGGCGCACGTCAGCTTTGAGCCGACCATCAGGCACTTCGTCATTGAAGATGATATCGCCTTCATACCTTGCGCCATGTTCTTGTTAACGGACTCGCTTGATGATATTGTTCAATGCGAGGTTTCCTTCTTGATTATTTGGCTTCCTCCTTTTCCTTCTCAGCTGCCGCTTTCCTTGCATCGGCAATGAGCTTCTTGTCCTCGCCGCGTATCTCTATCTCGCCCTTCCCCAGCCTGGCGACAACGACAAAGCGCTTGGTCGCAGTGAGCGGCCTGCATTCTGCAATCATGACAAGCTCGTTCTCGCGCGCGTGTATGCATGGGGGGTTGTGCGCTGTCACGCGCGACTTCCTCCTCTCGTAGCGCTCGTACTTCTTGATGAACTTGTTGAAGCCCCACTCAACAATCGCCGTGTTGTGCGATTTAGCCGACCTCACGGTGCCTGTAAAGACCTTGCCCCGCAGCGATAGCCGGCCGTGCCACGGGCAGTTCTCGTCCTCGCACTTCTTCTCCGGAGGCTTCGCATCGATGCCTATGCTTCTCTTCATGCCTTTCGCCATGTCCTAACAGTCTTAGAAACAACAATCCGGTTTCCCGCCGGACAGCCATGTTCCACCCGAGAGTTTTGGACCGCGCGGCCCAACTTTTCGGGGCTCTAATAACTGTTTGTTGTCTATAATGCGAGGAGTGGGTTTATAAGCATTTCAAACACGCCTATGATAAAACTTCCGCGTCTCCAACAGCAACAGGACCTCTTGCGCCGCTAATAAAAACATGTTTTCCTCCATTTGTATCCGTAACAGTAAGGCTGTCGAAACTTTCTATCACTACAACATAATAAGGAACGTCGCACTCAACCATCCGAATAACGTCATACGCTTTTCCAACAAAATCGGAATACCATGGCTTGCCCGGCATGCCCCTGGCTTTCATGTCATCCTCGGCGCAATGTGTGCCTGCGATGCGTATTTTGCTTACCATGAAAAAACTTGGAAGAAAACAATAAAAAGGTTACCACTTCCTCAGTTTCTTCTTGATGCGGTCCTCAGGCCTGCCGACCAGAACCTTGCCGTCCACGACTA
>VGIZ01000055.1 GCA_016867675.1 Candidatus Aenigmatarchaeota archaeon
AGCTCCGCCTTTTCAGGCGCCGGTGCGGGCTTCACGGTCTTCCTGACCTCGCCCGTGATGTCCTGGAACTCCTTCATTATCTTGACCTTGACGCCGATTATGCCGGGTTTTGTCTGCGCCACCTCAAACCCCTCGTCAACCAGTGTCCTTGACGGCTCGCCCGACTGCTTGAGATAGCCCTCAATGACCTTGGTCTGCATTGCCTTGCTGCCTGTAATCTTGCCTGAAACTATTATTTCGATGCCGATGGCGCCCGAGTCCATCACCCGCTTAACCGTGAGGTTGGCTATCTTCTTCACGTTGTATCCGCGCTCCAGCGCCGAAGCAATCTGCTTCGCCACTATCTTGGCGTCAAGGTTCGGGTTGTCAATGGTCTTCACGTCAACCTGCGCGTTTTCCAGGTTGAACCGCGCCTTGACAGCGTCGGTTATGGCGTTGATGTTCGCCCCGCCGCGGCCGATTATCCTGCCTGGCTTGTTGGTGTAAATCAGTATCTTCGTTCCCATGGGCGTCCTGATTATCTCGGTCCGCGAGTAGTCGCCTAGCGGGAAGCTCTTCCTGATGAAGTCCTCCATCTCGGCCTCCTTGATGCCCTGCTTGACGAAGTATGTGTTTATCATCCCCACACCTCTCCCCCAAAACCCAAGAATATGTCCATTTCAATGTTGTCCAATGGCTCCGCTGTCATCAGATTCAGGCTTTCACAATGCGAACAATATTCATGGGTAATTACATGTATCCCCCTTTCTGTGAGATACATCAATATGGCATCTGCTGTCTTTTTATCAACGCGTGTAATGGCGTAATCATGCGTTAACGTGTCTTTGAATGCTATCATGCAATCATTTCTCCTGCAGCACGACCTGCACGTGCGTGACCTTCTTCCTCCTGCCGTGCATCTTGAACCTCCTCGGCCTGTAGAAGGTGTAGCCTTCGTGCGCCGAGGCGCTGATTATCATGTTATCGGGGTTGAGCCCCTTGAACTCCGCGTTGCTTTCCGCTGAATTGAGCAGCCCCATTATCTCCAGCGCTGCCTTGGTGTGGAACCTGCCGTCAATGGAGCGCTTCTCGGACAGCATGCCGAGCAGGAACTCCTTCCCCTTCCGGAGGTTCATGCCGCTCAGCCTCCTGCAGATGGCGACTGAGTCCTTCGTTGAGATGGGCAGCCCCCTTCCCAGGACTTTCGCCGACTTCTTGTCATTCACTTTCATGGCATATGGCATGTTATCATATTCTCCATTTCATCTCAATTTCGGTTTCATTTACTTCAATGGCACGAACTTGCTGGACTTGGTCGCGCCGAAGCCGGGCGCGGAGTGCTCCACCTTCTTCCTTGTCATCGCATACTCGCCGAGCCTGTGGCCCAGCATCTCGGGCTTGATGTCAATCGCGACGAACTCCTTGCCGTTGTGCACGCCCACCCTGACCCCGACCATCTCGGGAATTATGACCATCTCCCTGCAATGGGTCTTGTGGAATTTCTTCCTGTTCGCGCGGATGTTCTCCAGCAGCAGCTTCTCCTGCTCTGTCAAACCGCGCTTCAGCGCCCTGCGCTGCCTCGACGGCAGCAGTCTGACAAATTCCTCGGGCTTCATCTTCTCAATCTCTTCCCAGCCTTTGCCCCTCATCATGAACTTTGTCGCCATAAATTTCGCCTTGTATTTGTTTACGGACTGTCTCTGAGACTGCTGTCTCAGGACATGCCTGAGAGCTTCGCTCTCAGTTGCATCGCTTGTCGCTCTTGATGTATGCGAGGTATCAATTTATATCAACATCACTGCTTCCTCCTGCCTGTCCTCCTCGCGCCGAAGGAGCCGACCTTCTGGCCAGGCGGCGCGCTCTTGCCGACCTGCTTCCTTCTCTTCCCGCTGCCTGAGCCGCCGTACGGGTGGTCAACAGCGTTCTTGGCCAGTCCGGAGGTGGTCGGGTAGTGCTTGCCCCTCGCGTGCTTGAGGTGATACATGACGCCCGCCTTCATGAACGGCTTCTCGCCCGCGCCCTCGCCTGCGGGTATGCCCAGCATCGCCCTGCAGTCGTTGCTTATCTTCTTCGTTTTCTTCGACGGCAGCTGTATCACCGAATCCTTCTGCGTCTTTGAAACCACTGTTGCGAACGTGCCCGGCGCCCTGCAGAGCTTCGGGCCTGAGTTCGGGAACGTCTCCACGTTTGACACGATTGAGCCCTCCTTGATGTCCGAAAGCTTCATCACGGTGCCGGATATGCTGGCGCCGACCGACATGCCCTCAAGCGCGACCAAGTGCCCCGTGGTCTTGTCGGCATAGGCAATCTCAGCCAGCGGCGCGTCCATGCGCGGGTTCTTGACAATATCAGTGACAACGCCGCCGACATTCCTGTAGACAAGGTTCGGCCTGAACGCGTAGTTCGGCACGCGGTAGTTTCCGGCGCCTTTCCCCCTTCGCTGCTGCCTCAGTCTTTTTCCCATACCTTTCGCCTTTCCTGTTTGCCGTTCCGTTCCCGAAACTTAATCTCATCATCCTTTCGTGTCCTGCGCCTGCCTTCTGCACCAATATTATATCATCCCCAATCTGGTTGCGATATCCGAAGCCAGCACGCCCTCGGCCAGACGGACGTAGGCTTTCTTCTGGTTCTTCCTGGTTATCTCAACCTTCACTGAGACCACGCGCGCGCCGAAGCCCTTCTCCACGGCTTCCTTCACCTGCGCCTTCGTGGCCTTCATGTTGACAATGAAAACGAGCACGTTGTTCCTCTCCACAAGGTTCATGCTCTTCTCTGTGAGGTGCGGATACGTCAGCACCACCCACGGGTCGTAGCCCTCCACGGGCTTCAGTGCCGCAGGCTTGTCTGCCTTCTTCGGCTGCTCTGCCTTGGGTTTTTCTTCCTTCTTCTGCTCCTTCTTGACATCAGACTTCTTGGCTTCAGCGGCCTTGGCAGGGGCAGCATCCTTCTTCTCGACCTTGGGCTTTTTTTCCTTCTTTGATGCGCCTTCCTTTTTCTCAGCCTTGCCCGCCTTTATTGACGCGTCTATCATTGCGTCAAGCTCTGCATCCGAAACTTCCTTCTCAGCCATAGCATTACCTTTGGATTACTCCGATATACCAAAAGAAGGGAAACTTTCGTTGCCCATCAAGCGGTTTTTATCGGGCGCTGCGTTCCGCGTTTGTAAGAGTAATTGATGAGCAAGTATATAAATAAGAAGCCTCCCGGAAGCGGTCATTCCGAAAGGTCAAACATCCTTTCAGGGCCCTCGAGCCCTGTCACCTTGCCCAGAAGCACGCCGTCTTCAACCTTCAGCGGCCTTCTTGCCCTGTTGCCGCAAACCACTATGGTCTTTGTTTTCAGCGTGTAGAAGGGGTTGATTATCCCTGTGGGCTCCGGGTATGAAACCCTGAAAGGGGGTGTGTCGCTCCTTTTGTGCGAAAGTTTCTCCGCCCTGTGGAGCGCCGAGAGTGTGTGTTTGCACCAGACCCTTTCAGGCTTTGAATACTTGAAAATGCTTTCAAAGCCGTCGTATTTTTCCTTGCCTCTTGCGCCCCTGTGGAACTGGTCCTTGCATTCGCAGTTTGCCTGCGTCATAAGCCATTCAATCAGGAAGTCATCGGTTGATGGAAACACCCTCAACGTTATCCTGTAATCAGGCTCGCCGCTCACCGAAGGGACATGGACATATCCGTCTGCAAAGAGATAGTCAAAGTCCATCCTGTCGCCATAAAACCTTTCAAAGAAGAAGGCCTCCGGAAAGACATCGAATGAAATTATGCTGTGCGTTTTTGTTCTCGGATCCCAGTACCCGACACCCCTGCATGCGCCATTGAGAAGTTTTTCCCTTGCACCTGAGTTTCCGAGCACCTCCCTCATGGCTTTTCTGGGCGTGAGACGCCTCTCCCTTATTTCAGTCTGCGTTGTTCCGTATCTGGTGAGGTCTACCTCAGGTCCGAACCTTTTGAATCTGAGGGCAGTGTCCAGAGGAAGCGTCCTCCCTCTGCTTATAGCAACAGCCGACCTGTCCCATATCTGATATCTTCCGTGTTCATCCGGGATTATGAGCCCCCTCCTGTCAGCCTTCATAATGGCGTCGGCCACATCCCTGTCGCTAAGCCTGTCATAGGCCCTGAGGTCCACGGGATTCCTGTATCTTTCCCTTATCTCGCCCACTGTCGGCAGATTCGTGTCAAAATATTCCCTTACGTCCATCCCACACTCTTGAAGCAAAGAAATAAAAGGGGAACAACATAGCCTGCTTCAGCTTATCCAGAGTCCTCATGTCGCCGAGGTCGAAGCAATCAGCCGTTATAAGACTTTCTGCTAATGTGCTTACATGGTGATATTCTGGCTTGAAGAACGGTACAGGAAGCTTTTTGGTGAAACCTGTGATGAAGAAGTAATGCCTTATGTAGGATGTGACGGCATCCTCATGGGTGGGTTGGATAATTCCGGTGTTCTTGCGAGGATAGGCAAGCAGTTTGTCCTCGGACGAAGAAACATCTGGATACCCAAGGGAACCGAGCAGGAGATTCCGTTCGTGCGCATAGACAATAACTCCATGTACAACAGCGGACTTGTTCTGACACCGTATAATGAAAACGATGTCAAGTTCCATCTCGGGACAAAGACCATAGACAAAAGGACCAAGCTTGCGCGGGTCGAACTCCTCGGCGCGGATACCGACGATTTCGTCGGCAGGGTTTTCAGAACATACAGGGACAGCCTAGTGCTGAAGCGCACGGAAAGGGATAAAAGGCTTGTCCTGTATGAAGCATGAAGCTACTTCGCCTTCTCCAGAGCTTCAATCACAGAGCGGCTCCATATGGCAAGCCGGCCTGGCTTCGCTCCCGGCGCGATATCGCGGACTGAAAGGTCCGCGAGCTTCACAGCTTCAACGCCGCGGATACCATTGGCCGCCTTGCAGATGCCCTTGTCCTCAGAAACAACTATCAATGGTCCGCGCCTTACCTTTGCCGCACGGCCCCTCATCTTGCCCCTGCCCGCGCGCGTCTTTGTCTCGGCCGTGCGCTCCAGCTCCGC